>JBBRFT010000006.1:0-39933 GCA_038241375.1 Spirochaetota bacterium | reverse complement strand
AAAGATATCTTTCTTACAGTAAATGTTTTACTGATACCTTTATTATCAATTGCTATTACAATTCCTTCGTAAACCTGAACCCGCTCTCTGGTACCTTCAATAATCCGGTAATGAACACGGATTGTATCGCCGATTTCAAATTCAATAGTTCTTTCTAAAGGCATTATATCCTTTTCAATTGCCTGCATTATATCCATTTCGGTCACTCCCCTAATATTAGTCTCATAAGATATTTTTTATAAAGATCGGGCCTTACACCCTTGGTCTTTTCCACTTTTTTTTCATGCCGCCACTGTGCTATTTTTTTGTGATCACCCTCTGTTAAAACTTCAGGTACACACATCCCGCGAAACTCAGCAGGTCTTGTATAGTGCGGGTACTCCAGCAGATCCGATTCAAAGCTCTCTTCAACAAGAGATTCTTTGTTAGACATAAATCCCGGTATATACCTTGCGACAGCATCTGTAATTACTAAAGCGGCATACTCCCCGCCTGATAGAACATAATCTCCAATTGAAACTTCTTTATGTACAAAACGTTCAACCACTCTCTGGTCAATTCCCTCATAATGCCCGCAGATTACAGAAATCTCTTTTAAATTCCCCAGCTCTTTAACAAGCTCCTGCGTAAGAGGAGTTCCGGAAGGGGAGGTATACAAAATACAGGAATCCCCTTTTTCATTTGCTTCAATCGCGTCAAACAGAGGAGAAGGTGTCAGAACCATCCCTGATCCCCCTCCATATGGATAATCATCACATCTTCTGAACTTATCTTCTGAATAATTTCTTATATCGATGATCTCAAATTGTATAATTCCGGATTCAACCGCTTTTCCCATTAACCCTGACTTTGAAGGTGAATAGAAAAATTCCGGAAAAAGTGTGTAAATCCTAAAAATCAAGCAACCCCTCTACAGGGTTAATCTCAATTGTCCTTTCAGCAATTCCACCAGTATCAACCATCTGGTCTATAAAAGGGACCATCACGGTTTTTTTCTTATTATCTTCGATAACAAGAAGATCCCCTGAACCGCCTTCAAAAATATCAACTACTATTCCAAAATCTCTGCCCTTATACTTCACAGTGCAGCCGATAATATCCTGATAAAAAAAAGTATCTTCATCTAATTCTGACTTTATACTGTCAGCAGTCGCTTTATCGATAAATAATTCAACGCCGTCCAGCAGCTCAGCGCTGTTTCTATCATTTACACCTTCAAGCTTAAGAAGAGCAGTCCGTTTCTTCACAGGATTAAAACTGCTTATTACATACTTTTTAAACCCTTCTTTAAGCTCCAAAAAAACAGTGTTCCCTTTTTCAAATCTTTCAGCAATATCAGATATAACATGAATTTTAAGTTTCCCGTCGAGGCTATGGGCACTTTTAATCTTAGCAATTCTGAGATAATTATCTTCGAGGCTCAATCAAGAATTTCCAGTACAACTCTCTTCCCGGATTTTGTGGCAGAGGCGTTGATTATCGTTCTGACAGCACGGGCAATTCTACCATGCTTACCGATCACTTTTCCAATATCCTCTTTTGTCACTTTCAGTTCAAGAATTGTTGATTTTTCCCCTTCAATTTCCCTTATTTCAACCTGCTCGGGATGATCTACAAGAGATTTTACCATATAACCTACAAGTTCACTGTAATTCATTACCATCTCCTGACAATTTATTTAGCGCTTGTAAACTTTTGCCAGATTCCCGCTTTCTTTAGAAGCTCTTTTATAGTATCAGTTGGTTGTGCACCAAGATTAAGCCATTTTAATACTTTCTCTTCATCAACTTCAAACTGCTTCTCTGTAACGATGGGCTGATACTTACCAACATACTCAATAACATCACCATCTCTCTTCTTTCTGCTGTCCATAGCAGCCACTCTATAGAATGGTTTCTTCTTTGTTCCAACTCTTTGTAAACGAATTTTAACCGACACTAAGCCCACCTCTCCTGATATAGTTAGGGTGTAAATTATTTTTAACCCTGATTTTTTTGTCAACATTAATTACCCAAGTGCTGTTTTTTTTAGCTTTAACGCACTCTGATTAATGTCCCCTCCTTTAAAGAGCGAACTACCTGCAACTATCACATCCGCTCCTGCAGAAACAACTTCTCTAATATTCTCTTCAGTGATTCCACCGTCAACCTGAATTTTTACATCGGTACAATCGGCGGAGATCAGATACTATTTTAATCGTGCAATCCTTGAAACTGCTTTTTTCATGAAGGATTGACCGTAAAAACCGGGATCAACGGACATAATCAGTATCATATCGCAATATTCCGAAAGATCAAAAACAGCCTCTATGGGAGTCGCGGGATTTAAAGCTATACCCGGTTTAATTCCGCTCTCCCTGATAAGCTTAAGGCTCCTTGCGGGAAATCTTGTGCTTTCATAATGAATTACAATATATTCAGGCTTAAGCTCGATATATTTTTCAAGTGAATTCTCCGGTTTTTCAATCATAAGGTGAACATCCAGAGGAATATCAGTATGTTTTTTAAGATCTTTTATAAATCCCGGTCCAAATGTAAGATTAGGAACAAAATTACCATCCATTACATCCATATGCAGAAGATCGATAACTCCGGGATCAAATCCCGCAACATCCGATCCCATTGTCGAAAGATCCCCTGCAATAATAGAAGGGGATATCATTATTTTTTTAGAACTCATCTACATTAATACTCAATACCCTGATATTTTTCTTATCTCTGTTAATAAAAATCTTCGCATTACCTACTCTCTGGAAGAGGAATTTAATCTTCTGCCCGGGACCTGAAGGGGTGGAGAATCTTATCCGTTTGGAGTGATTATCCTCGATGTAAGCCTCAAAAAGACCCTGCGGCTGATCTGACGGAACTGTGTATTCTATTAGTTCATATGCAAAATAGGGATGCTCTGTGAGAGTGTAATAATTAACAGACACGGTAAGAATTTCCCCATCTTTCAAAATAGAATCGGGTTTAATGCTCTGACTGTTTATTAGACCGCTTTTGCTGATATCATTTGTTTTAACAATATCCTGATTTACAATTACTCCTTTGGCCATTAACAGGTCATAACAGAGATCAATAGACTGCCCTGTAACATCGGGCATCTTCTTATCAGCTCCTGCTGAACCGCTAGATACAAGAAGATTTACTTTAATATCGGGAGAAATTTTTGACCCGGCTTTCGGCGACTGGTCAATAACAACATTAGCAGCCGTTTTCTCCGAAGGTATGTATGAAATAACACCGGTGCTTATTGAAACAGATTTATCCTGATAATGAAGATTTTTCAGTTTATTAATTGCTATGGGAAGCTGTGAACCGGTAAGACTGGGAACATCTATAAAAAATTTACTTCTGCTCACTGTAAGAGTGATTTTACTCTCTTCAAGGGCAATTCTTCCGCTTTCAGGATACTGGCTTAAAATGATACCATCTTCAATATCATAAACATCAACAAATTTTAACTCTGTCCTGAAACCTTTTCTTGTAAGTCCATTGGTTACATCAACAAATCTTTTACCGGTTACCTCGGGAATTCTTACTTCCGATTCTGATTTTGTAAGAAAAATCAGTATCATCGTAGACATAAAAAGATAAACTGAAAATCCAACAAAAAAAATCAGGGCGAGTCTTTTTATCGGTTTAAAATACTTAAACTCGACCTTTTCAGTATCTTTATTTTTATCAACGTCGCTATTCATATGTTACTCTCGTTGTTTACTATAAAATATTCGCTAAACCTTAAGTAAGCTTGCTTTTTTGCTATATTTGTCAATAAAATAACTCAGACTTTTGATAAAATAAGAGAACTCACAAGTAAGTTCCGTATTTTTATCAAAATTAGCCCTTACTTATGAATTATTTCCTGATAATAATTTCTTTTTGGAGGTGCAACGATTAACGCTGTGTGTGAAATGGAGGATTACAGGGGCGTTGCCCCCGTAATCCTCCATTTCACACACATATGCGAAGCATACGCACCCCCGAAAATAAATCGCTATCGCAATCTTTATCTAAAATAATAATTTTTTTTTATCGACAAATAATTAATTGTACTATAACTAGAAATGTTAAAATTTTTATAAACATAATTAAGAGCATAAACCGGACATGGATAAAATTAAAATACTGCTTATTTCAGATCTGCACCTGGGTATAGAAAGCGTAAATCCTCTAATATCAGGGGAGGAAAGACTGAGCACATTCAGGAGAATTATCTCTCTTGCTCAAAAACATGACATTCTTCTGATTGCAGGGGGTCTAATACATGACGGGAATATAGACGCGGATTATTATGATATTCTGAACAGCGAGTTTTCATCACTGTTAGAGGAAGGTATAGAGATTTTCTACACTCCCGGCCCCGGAGAATTAAACTCAAAAGGTAAGATGTATGAGGCTTTATCAGAAATAAACACAACATTTACTTTTTCAGATAATAAAGACGAATTTATGACAAAATCTTCAAAAGGTAATATCTTTATCTACGGATTACAATGGAGCAGATCACAAAATCGATGGAATATCAGCCGTAATGACTCTGAAGGCTTCCATATAGGTTTGTTCCATGCAGATTTTAATCCCCAGATTAATGAAACTTCCGATACAATGTGTATTAAAAAAGATGATATAAAAAAAATGAATCTCGATTTTTATGCTCTTGGGAAGAATCATAGTTTTAAGATGTTCCGGTTTTCAAATAAAATTCTCGGCGCTTATCCGGGAAGTCCCGAACCATGTTCAATCGATGAAACAGGGGACAGGTTTGCCGTATCTATGGAGATTGATAATAATATACTTCTTAACATTAAAAGAATAGCAGTAAATACAGTTAAGATTCTCAGTGATGAAATAGACTGCAGCGCTATTATCAATCAGAATATTCTTTTCGAAAAAATCAAGTCCACTTACCCGGAAAACAGTATCGTAAACATACTCCTCACGGGCGAACGTGATTTTATAATCGAAAACAATTTTAAAACTGAACTTTCCGAATATTTCAGAGGATTAAAAATTACAGATATATCTCTACCCACTCTGAAAATTATGATTGATGAAAATATAAAAAATCCATCACTTGTGGGTATATTCTTTGAGATACTGGACCAGCGCATAAACGGGACCGGCAAGGAAAAAATTAAAAGTGAAGTACTTGCCGCGATTATTAATGAAAAACAGATTAGGGACAGGAGCGAGGGGGCTATACTTTGCGATTTTTAAATCTAAAACTCTCTTCCCCTGAAACGGGAGATCTAAAAATTGAATTCACCGGGGGATTGAATATTCTGTCCATAGCCGATGAAAGGATATTTTCTCTTATTACACAAATCCCCTTTGCCGGAATATACGGAAAAGAAAAGGATACTAATTATACTCATGACAATATTTCATGTGCTATAAATGCCTCCTCCTCTTCTCTATACGGCGGGAATATCTGCTTTACCCTTGAAAAAGGATACTTTACCTGTGAAGAATATGATACTTCAGGAGTATGCAGAAACAACAATGGTGGAACTGAAAAAGCAGAATACAGCAGTGCATACACACCCGATGATTTTCTCACATCATCGTTTTTCTCAATAGGACAGATTCAGAAACAGAGTGATCCTGTTTTCGACAGGGAAAAGGTGAGATCCCTCCTTGTTAATAATGAACTCTGCGGACTCAATTTCCCGTTTTTCCGTAATAGAGAAAATAATATGCTGCAACTGAATAAAGAACTTACATCGCTAGGCAGGGAAAAACAGCTTCTTGAATTGAAGAAAATGAAAAAAGAGAAACTTCTTAAAGAAGTTAATCTTTCGGAAAGAGGTATTCAGAAACTGAGCAAACGAAAAGAATCAATTTTAAAATATAAAGCAGATCTAAATGAAATTCTATCCCGAATTGAAGAGCGAAACAAATTTTCATCACGGATTAATAATCTTAAAAAAGATCTTATTGAATTAAGAGAAATTAAAGAAAAAATAGACTCAGTCGAAAAAAATCTTAAAGAAAAATTTTCACACTTTTCAGAGAAAGGGAATGAACAGGTACCCGATCTTGAACAGATACAGCAGTCTTTCAACTCTTTCAGAGATATAAATGAACAGTTAGATAAATTCTCATTGAAAAAAATATTTTATTCAGGATGGGCTTTACGGATTATTGCCTCCCTGATCATTTTTTCAATTATTGCTTTTCTATTCATGATATTTACATTTTCAGGATCATATATACTCGGATTAACATCAGCGGGCGCCGCAGTAAGTGCCGGAATTACTGCCCTTATCTACTTCCAGAAAATCAAAAAACTATACCCGGCTGAAATGCTGGAACAGAAAAAAAATATGGAAAATTCGCTCATTGAACTGTTAAAGAAAAACCACTTCTCAGTTGATAACTGCAAAACCGGAGAACTATATGAAATTCTCTTCCAGTACTTCGAAGATTTCATAAACTACAGAGATATAAGTTATGAATTATCAGACCTTAAGAAAAAAACCTCCAACTCTCCGAGCCTAACTGAAAAAGAGAAAAAACTTAAACAGTTCATTGGTGAAATTGAAAATATCAATAATTCCATCAATGAACTAATTGAAAATCTGGAACTTTCAATTCACCCTAAACCCGAAACCGGCAGCATAGATAAAACTATTCATGAAATAGATGAACTCTTTGAAGAAAATGAAAATGAAATTAAAGAAAAGCAATCTCTCATAATAAAATTCAATGAAGAGATTGAACAGTATGATAAAACAGAAAACAGTGAACTCTCTCTGGATCTTAAACTTAATGATATACTCACTCAGATAAACAAATGCAGTGAAAATATAGAGCATATAAAGTTTCTCAATTCCGTTTTCATTGAATCCGCAGGAATATGGAGCGTAAACAGACTGGAGGAACTCTCCCGTAAAACTCTGAATCAATTTTCAGAGCTGACCGGCAATACTTTTATCAGAGAGGATATTGCAGAGACCATTAATACTATTTTATTAACATCAGGTGTAATTAAGAATGAGCATAAAGGATTAAAAAAATATATTGCTTTTTCTTTAAAAGCTGCTCTATCTGAAATGCTGGTGAATGAAGATCTTCCGCCGGTTCTTTTTATCGACCCCTTTACCACGGATAATGAATTTGCGGAGAATATGAAAAAATTATTGCCTGATTTGTTTCATGAAAGACAGGTGGTAATAATAATACCGGGGAATGAGCCGGACCTCAAAGGAAATTTAATTACTCTTTAAAATAACTTATGGATAACAATGGACAATTGACATTTTCCGATGACCCGCTGCTGCACGACAGTGCCGAGATATATCAGCTCATCTCCGAGGGGAACTTCCAGGAGGCGATAAAAAAAACTGATCAGCTCATGAATATTAATCCCGATTACCCTGGAGTTGTTGAAGCATACAGAACTGCGAAATTCTGGGCAAACAGGGAAAAAGAGATTAAAAAAACCGGTGAAGGGAAAAAAGCTGCCGACTTCCTTATGGAGGAGTGGAATGCCTTCGACGATTACGCGACCTATAAAGAGATGAAAGCCTCCTCGGCATATAAATCTGCCATGCGTTATATATTCTTCAAAGCAGCGGAACATTATAAACTTGCATTCCAGCATAACGAAGAGACTAATGATAAGTTTGATCTTCTGATAAATCTTGGTGAATGCTTCCTGCGTCTCAAAGAACACAAGTTGGCCATTGAAACCCTTGAATACGCAATGACTTCATATAAAAGCAATGCCAAACTTCTCTTTATTCTAGGCGAATCCTACTACCATACCGATGATATTCCCAAGTGTCTGCTCTACATGAGAGAGGCTTTTCAGATAGATCCGTCACAGATAGACATGTCTCTCATTGAAGCTAAACCGATTACAGAGATTATCAACGCGATTCTGGAGAGCGGGAAAAATGTCAGAGATATAAGAGAGTGGATCCCGTTATTCGGATTTCTCACTGATATTTTTTATGTCAGAAGAAATTTAAATAAACATCAGGTTGAATCTCTTAAGCGGGAGGTGTTCAATCTTGAAAACAGTTTCACCAGAATGAACAGCGACGATATTGAAGCTACAAACATCCTTCCGAGAATCATAAACAAATATCTCTGGCTGCTGGACTATTATGAACACCAGAATATCAATATCGAAAACAGTGACCAGATAAAAAAAAGACTTCTTTCACTTGACAAAGATCTTTTTCAGGAATTTTTCAACAGATCCTCTTCTTATAAAAAATACTGACTGTCACATAACTTACAGAACTATCTGCAGAATAATCTCTTATATAATTTGAATCCACAATCTAAAATTTTGATTGATATTTTTTTATTGATTTATTCGATATAATAAACATATAGCAGTTAACGATTGAATTAGATATAGCCATTTCGAACGTATGTGAGAAATCTTAAATTTAATACAAGAATAAGATTTCTCAGTCGCTATCGCTTCTTCGAAATGACAGATTGTGTACTATTTCATTAGTTAAATGTAATAACTATAAAAAGTTTGCCAAACACAGCTATTAATACATTTGTGGTATAAATGATATTCTGCAGCGTAAAATAAATTAGTCTCTGGAATAAATGATGAGCGGATTTACAATTATATCTTATCCTACACAGACTGCTGATAATCTGCTCTCCCTGACAGATACAAGATCAAGATATATGCTCCCCATTGGCGGCAGATTCAGAGTTATTGACTTTACAATCCGCAATTCAGTATCATCACATGCCAACGGAACAATCATTTTCAACACACACGAAGACCAACTGCAATCCTATCTCGATGAATATACCGATGAATCTACGGAAAAAAAAGGACATAAAATAACAGTACATCCGTCGGTAACATCAGATGCGGAAACAATTCTCGAAACTATAACAAATACAGAGACTTCGTACTTCGTTCTCTACAACGGAGATAATCCATCTATAATAAATCTTTCGGCAGTATTTGAAAAGTTTAAATCATCAAAAAAGAAAGCTCTGCTCATTAAGCTTAAAATAAATGAAAAAGCATCAATGGCGTATAAAGTAGTCATATGTGATAAAAAAACACTTATAGCACTTATTAAAAAAGCAATCAAAGATAAAAGCAGATCTCAGAACTTTTTTGAGATGATAATAAACTCTCTGATTCATACCGGAATCAACAGCAAAACTCTTGACGCCTACTACTGGCCGATAAACAGCGTAACTGATTACTATGCGCTCAACAGGGAGATTATCTGGAATAAAGATATTTCTGAAATTCTCACAAGAGAAAAGATTATTAAGAGTAAAATAAAATCAGACCGGTTTGCTCTGCTTGATGAGAAGTGCGCGGTTAAAAATTCATTCATCTCTGATTACTGCTATATAAACGGAAAAGTTGAAAACAGCATAATATTCCCCGGAGTAGATATCGAAGAGGGGGCAACAGTAATTGACTCAATCATACTCCCCTTTGTAAAAATAGGTCCCGGCGCCAGAATTATAAACTCGATAATTGACGAGTCAACAGCTTCTGAAGACAAAAGATTAAACGCAGGTCAGAACTGCAGAATAGGGAGCGACGAGAAACATATAAAAAATAATAATTTCCCGAATACTCTTAACTCCAGTATTACCCTCATTGGAAAGAACAATTACATAAAAGAGAGTGTGTTTATAGGTGCCGCCTGCTATGTTGAATCTGAAGCTGCAGAGGATTATTTTAATGAAAAAACACGACTTAATGACGGAGACTGCATTTTTAAAATAGACCCCCCTGCCGAAGAAGAGTAGTTTTTTAACTTTTCACCTCCTTACATACTTTGTTCACACTCCGCCCCTTCTCTTTGGAAAAAAGAGAGGGGAAATTGAGACAAAACTTTTATTTTTTTCAGCAGAAACCTTTTTGTTACGAAGCCCCTCTATTTTTCATCAAAGAGAGAGGCGCGTCAAGCCGGGGGTGAGTTTCAAGAATTATAATAAAAATATTGACAGATACTATTAATAAAGTTAGTTGTAACTAATAATATTATATATTACTAATATAATATTATTATGGAGGATAAATTATGCCATTATCAGAAGTTTTAACTGGGAAAACAGGAATAATCACCGGGATCGACTCCGGAAAAGGTATATATAGACGTCTGGCATCTATGGGCGTATTCGAAGGGAGAGAGATAAGTATTATTTCCAATAATCTCCGCACTCCTGTACTCATAGAGTCCGCTGGGAGAAAAATGGCCATTGGAAGAGGAATGGCTGCGAAAATTCAGATGGAGATCAATTAAATGAAAAGTATCAGAGTTGCCCTTGCAGGGCAGCCCAATGTGGGTAAAAGCACTCTATTCAACTCTCTGACAGGCTTTAACCAGTGTGTTGCCAATTATCCCGGAGTAACTGTTGAATGCAGGGAGGGAAAAGCCAGACATGGCGACAGGCTTTTCGATTTTATAGATCTTCCCGGCACTTATTCTATAAGCTCATTCTCCCCTGAGGAGAAAATTGCAGTAGATGTAATCAACGATGAAAAACCCGATCTCATTGTAAATATAGTAAACAGCGCGAATCTTGAGCAGAATCTCTATCTTACATCGCAGCTTCTTGAGCTGAATATACCGTTAATCCTGTTTCTCAATATGAGCGATATTGCAGCTTCAAAAGGTATATCAATAGACTGTGGACTTCTTTCTGAAAAATTAGGAATCCCTGTTATTTCCGGAGCAGCAATAAAGAAAAACGGAATTGAAGATTTAATCCACGAGATTATTGATACCTTTGATAAGGGCTCCACTCCCCCTTCGCTGAATTATAATTCAGTACTAGAAGAAGATCTTCAAAAACTCGCTTTATCAATTAAAAACTCTTCAGATTCAGAAAATCCGAGATGGGATGCCATACGATTTATTGAAGAGGACACCCCTCACAAAGAAGTTGACAGTACGATAAATGAACTTGCTGAAAAAATTAAAATTGAAATAAAAAACAGGGCCGGTGTTGAGCCCTCTGAACATTTCTTAAGAGAGCGATACAGTATAATTACAAAAATTGCAGCTCAATGTATTAAACGGGAAAAAGTTAAAAAGAAACCCTTAACCACTCTGCTCGATTCAATCTTTATGAACAGATTTACAGCTATCCCGCTGTTTTTCGTTATGATATATATTCTCTTTCAGATTGTCTTCACTCTAGGTGATCCCATGATGGGATGGATAGAGGCTCTCTTCGGAGCAATTTCCACCGGTATCAGCTCACTATGGCCGGAAGGATCAGATTCACTGCTCAGATCAGTTATTGTTGATGGAATAATTGCCGGGACCGGCGGAGTTCTGGTCTTTACTCCCAATGTATTTCTATTATTTATGGGGATAGCTTTTCTCGAAGGAACCGGATACATGGCAAGAGCTGCTGTAATCATGGACAGATATATGTCAAAGACCGGTCTTTCAGGGAAGAGCTTTATACCTATGGTTCTCGGTTTTGGTTGCAATGTCCCGGCTATTATGAGTACACGAATCATTGAAAACAAGTGGGAAAGATTTGCTACTATTCTATCAATTCCATTCATGAGCTGCAGCGCAAGGCTTCCGGTTTATGTTCTGCTGATCTCGGCGTTTATCGATGACAGATACAGGGCAGTAACACTTCTGGGCATATATCTTACGGGGATTGCCGCAGCGATGATTACAGCAAGAACATTGCGGTCAACCATTCTAAGAGGTGACGAAAATCCGCTTCTCATTGAACTTTCAGACTATACTCTCCCCTCTGTGAAAAGTATATTTCTGCAGACCTGGGATCGAGGCAAACACTTTATCGAAAGAGCTGGAACAGTAATTCTTGCCACAAGTATAATCCTCTGGGCGCTCACAGCATTCCCGAGATTTAATCCGGCAGAGAGCAGCCTCAGTGAAGCTGAAGCTGCAAAGATACAGGTTGAGCAATCATATATGGGACGTGTAGGAAAAGTACTGGAGCCCGCTGTTGGGCTTATGGGTGGTGACTGGAGGGCCGGTAGCGCCTTTGTTGCTTCCATAGCTGCGAAGGAGGTTTTCGTTTCCCAGATAGGGATTTTATTCTCCCTTGGTGAGGTTACTGAAAACGACACCACTCTTAAACAAAAGATAAAGGAGACATATTCGATTCCGGCAGTCCTTGCATTTATACTGTTTACACTTTTATCAGCACCATGCCTTGCTACAATTGCAATTATAAAAGCTGAAACAGGACAGTGGAGATGGGCCCTCTTCCAGTTTGCCTTTATGACAATTATCGCGTTTTCATTCTCAGTAATTGTTTATCAGATAGGTACATTTTTAATGAAAATCGGAGGTTAACATGGAAAATATAATTTTTGGAATAATAATACTCTCAGCATTAATATATGCAACATATAGAATTTTCAAAAAAATCAGCTTATTTATTAAAATGAGCCGGGGCGAGAAAGATACAAGCTCCTGCAGCGGATGCAGTTCATGCCCCACTGCAGGGACATGCGGAAAAATTCACGACATTTAAAACATTCGTAGAGACGCAGAATTCTGCGTCTCTACGAAAAAACTACGTCTCTACAAAATCAAAAAAAATATTTGTAATATTACCTGCAATAATTTAAGATATACCAGCTTTAAAAGCCAGAGGACTATAGCATTTCACGAATGATTTAAACCATTGTCATTGCGAACAAAGTGAAGCAATCTGTTTTGGAAATATTTATTCCATTATATAAAACAAGTATTTTACAAAACAGACTGCCACGGCATTTCATGCTTCGCAGTGACATTATTTGTACTAATTCAATCGTTAACTGCTCTAGTTCCATAAATATCAGATTTCTATTACGTAATTTCTCAAAACCAGTGGTAAATTTTATCTTCGGCGCGGCGGAGATAAAATACCACCGTTTTTTGAACAGTTACTCTATTACAAATAGTACGGAGCACATAATGATAGACAGACCCAGACGCCTCAGAACAAACGAGATAATGAGAAACCTCACTGCCGAGATAAGACCTGACAGCAGTAAACTGATTATGCCCTACTTCGTTACCGAAGGAATCGGGATACGGGAAGGCTTCGATTCCATGCCGGGAATAGAGAGAGTAAGCATCGACAACCTCATGCGGGATATCGATGCAGATGTAAAATCCGGAATCAGAGCTGTTCTTCTTTTCGGAATTCCTGATAAAAAAGATGCAGTCGGTTCAGGTGCCTATTCCGACAATGGAATCGTCCAAAAAGCTGTAAGAAAAATAAAGAAAGAGTTTAAAGATCAGCTGCTCGTAATAACAGATGTCTGCCTCTGCGAGTTTACCGATCACGGGCACTGCGGCATTATTGACCACGGCGCAGTACTGAATGATCCGACTCTGGAACTCCTCGCACGGACAGCCCTCAGTCACGCTGAAGCTGGAGCGGACATTGTAGCGCCATCGGACATGATGGACGGACGTGTAGCAATGATACGGGACTCTCTGGAGGAACATGGCTTTTATAATACTGCAATCATGGCATACTCGGCAAAATACTGTTCCGCATTCTACGGCCCATTCCGCGATATAGCAGGGAGCGCTCCGCAGTTCGGAGACAGAAGAAGCTATCAGATGGATCCCCGTAACGGCAGAGAAGCCGAGAAAGAGATTGCAACCGACATTGACGAAGGCGCAGACATTGTAATGGTCAAACCGGCACTGTCATACATGGATATAATTTACAGAGCAAAGCAGATATCAACCGTACCTCTATGCGTCTACAATGTAAGCGGAGAATACTCCATGGTTAAAGCTGCGTCAGAAAAAGGCTATATCGATGAGAGAAGAATAGTAACTGAAATTATGACCTCATTCTTCAGAGCCGGTTCTGATATGATTATATCATATCATACGCGGGATATATTGAAGAACGGATGGTTTTAAACTGTCCGCCCCTATCCGCCCTTCGGGCACCTTTCCCCACGGGGTGGGAGAAAGGGTAGCCGTAAATATTTCCTGTTTATTCTCCTCCCATTCATGGGGGAGATGGCCAGCGGCCAGTGGGGGCGGGAGTGATGCCCATCGAATTTACTATACTAAAACAGATATATTTAGATATTTTTTATAATTACAGTTAACTTCAACAAACGGAGCAATACATGAAAACAGAAAATTCCGAAAAACTTTTCAAAAAAGCATTAAACCTTCTCCCCGGCGGAGTCGATTCCCCTGTGAGAGCATTTAAATCAGTAGGCGGAAATCCCCTTTTTATGAAATCCGGGAAAGGCAGCCGGATAACCGATGAAGATGGAAACGAATATATAGACCACTGCATGTCATGGGGACCGCTGATTTTCGGTCACGCAGATCCGCATGTAATAGAAGCTGTAAGAGAGACCGCTCTTTCCGGTACAAGTTTCGGAACTCCCCATAGATATGAAGTCGAACTTGCTGAACTAGTGGTATCCATGGTTCCGTCTATTGAAAAAGTACGATTTGTCAGCTCAGGCACTGAAGCGACTATGAGCGCCATAAGACTTGCAAGGGGATTCACCGGACGGGATAAAATTATTAAACTAGACGGCTGCTATCATGGCCATGCCGATTTTCTGCTGGTGGCTGCAGGATCAGGTCTGGCCACATTCGGCACCCCTGACTCGGCAGGAGTAACCCAGGGTAACGCGAAGGATACTCTTGTTGTCCCATATAACGATCTGGAGGCCCTCAGCGAGGTTTTAGAAAAGGAATCGACCCATATAGCGGCTCTGATTCTCGAACCTGTTCCATGCAATTACGGGTTGATTCTTCCTTCAGAGGGATACCTCAAGGGAGTGAGAGAACTTTGTGACAAATATGAAATTCTGCTCATTTTTGACGAAGTGATCTCCGGATTCAGACTTGCAAAAGGCGGAGCACAGGAATACTTCGGCGTAACTCCCGATCTTACTACCCTTGGAAAAATATTAGGGGGAGGTCTCCCCGTCGGAGCTTACGGCGGAAGAAAAGATATCATGGCAAAAATTTCACCTGAAGGGCCGGTTTATCAGGCAGGTACACTATCAGGAAACCCCCTTGCAATGGCAGCTGGCATTGCTACAATGAAAAAACTGAATGAACCGGATTTTTATACTAGTCTCTCAACAAAAGGAAAATCTTTAAAAGAAAAACTTGCTCCGGTGATAAAAAAATTCAGCAGCAGGATTCAGTTCCGTGATATCGAATCGATCTTCTGCCTCTATTTCACTTCTGATAGCGATCTTACCACAGTTGATCAGGTCCGGAAATGCGACATGAAGATGTTTGGAACATTTCATTCAGCAATGTTAAAAAGAGGGATCTATTTATCTCCATCAGGCTACGAAGTGGGTTTTCTCTCATCTGCTCACACAGAGATTGACATCGACAGGACTGTTGCTGCAATAACGGAATCGTTAGAGGAAATTTTATAAATCCAATTTAAGTGCAGTCGATAAACAAAAAAAGACCGTTCTCAATGAACGGTCTTTTCCTTTTATGCATCCCCGAGGGGATTCGAACCCCTGCTGCCGAGATGAAAACCCGGTGTCCTGGACCCCTAGACGACGGGGACATGCTATAAGTACTTTTTCTATTGAGGCGTCCGGGACTTGAACCCGGGACCCACTACTTAAAAGGCAGTTGCTCTACCGACTGAGCTAACGCCTCAACTGTCAAAGTAGAAACCTTTTACAAAATCGGTTTTTGACTGTCAACATAATTTAACGAAAATCAAAAAAAATCTTGCTTTTGTTAATTTTTTTATTTTTTGAATGTATACTCTCTACCCGGACCGACGGAGATATACGTTATTGGAACATTTAATTCATCTTCAATAAAATTCATATAATCTTTGGCATTTTTCGGAAGATCGTCGAAGGAACGGCACTTGGAAATATTTTCCTCCCATCCATCCATCTCAATAAAGATCGGCTTTATTTTACTGAACTTTGAAGGACAGATATTGTCTGCTCTCTCGCCCTTCATATCATAGCCTATGCATATTTTAATTTTTTCAAAACCGGTAAGAACATCAAGCTTTGTAATTGCAAGCTGGTTCATTCCATTAATCTGTATCGCACGTTTCATCAAAGGGAGATCAAACCATCCGCATCTTCTCGGTCTGCCCGTAGTAGCTCCAAACTCGTTTCCGTTTACTCTAAGTCTTTCGCTTTCATCTTCATCCGCCTCAGTGGGGAAAGGCCCCTCACCTACTCTTGTTACATAAGCTTTAGTTATTCCTATAACATTATCTATATCAAAAGCATTAAGTCCGCTGCCGAGAAGTGCTCCGCCGATCGTCGGACTGGAAGATGTTACATATGGATACGTACCGTGATCTATATCAAGAGCATGACCTTGAGCTCCTTCAAGAAGAATACTCTTTCCGTCTTTTATAGCATTATGAAGGTATTCCTGAGTATTTATAACCATGGATCCTGCTTTTTCCTTGAACTCAATAAGAATCTTCATTATTTCATCAAGTGTAAAAGTTGGTTCACCATAAATCTTCTCAAGTTCCTGATTTTTAATTTTAAGTACCGCAGCTGCACGCCGCTCAAGAGTTTCAAGATCAAAAATATCTCCGGTTCTCAAACCTATACGAAGACATTTATCAGAATAACATGGGCCGATCCCTCTTCTTGTAGTACCGATTTTTTCATCACTGAAATTTTCAATAAGAGAATCAAGGACTTTGTGATATGGAAGAATAAAATGAGCCGAATCTGAAATTAAAAGACGGTCTTTTATATCGTAACCTTTTTTCTGTAGAAGGGTTATCTCCTCGAGAAGTTCAACAGGATCAAGCACAACGCCATTTCCGATGATACAGACTTTATCCTCATGAAGAATACCTGAAGGAATAAGATGAAATACAAACTTCTTATCATCCACAACTACAGTATGACCGGCATTTGCACCGCCCTGATATCTTGCTACAATGTCCATATCTCTTGTAAGATAATCGATCATTTTAGCTTTACCTTCATCTCCCCACTGTGCCCCAATCGCTACTGTACAACTCATATTATCCCTTCCAAATTAAGAATTTCTCACACAAAACTACATTTTAATATTATTATTAAATTTAACAAGTTTTTTTTTCAACTTTAAATTAAACTTACATTCTTCGAAATATAATTCCGCTTCTTTCAAATACATGCAAGCAGTTTTTACACTAAAAAAGCAGACTAATTGCAAATTTTATCTTTAATCTGTGTTAAATACTTTCTAAAAAGGGTCATTTAATTCTACTCAGTAATGGTTTTGATTTATAATGATATCAGAAGTAATCTTTAATCACAACTGTAATACTTAGTAACTGCACATAAATGTTACCAGTGGTTTTTGAGTAGCTGCAAAAATTGACTCATTATAAAATTTCAAGCTGCAGACATTGAAGGTAAACAGAAAAGGCTGCCCATGGGCAGCCTTTTAAAATTTATTTCTTTTCCATCTTTCCGTCTTTAACTACACGGCTTGCCTGTGAAACAAGTTTCTCAGGAATTACAAGTCCGAGTTTTTTTGCAACATCAAGGTTAAGAAGAAGGTCAACATCGGCAGGCTCTGTCATAAATACTGTAGGAATATTTTCCGGTTTTTCACCGTTAAGTATTTTTGCGATAAGTTTCCCTGTAGTTCTTCCCATTTTGTAGTAGTCGAATCCCCATGCTGCAAGCACATCATATTTTTCAGCTGAACTCGGATCCGCAGACATTATCGGAAGTTTATTTTTTTTCGCAACATCAACTACAGCACTGATTGCTGAGATTACAGTATTATCGGTGCTGAGATAAAATGCGTCAACTCTCCCTGCGATTGTCTGTGCAGCTTGTTTAACTTCAGACGAATTAGTAACTGTTGACTCAACAAATTCAATACCAAGCTCGTCACAGGCTTTTTTTGCCATTTTCGCTAGAGTTACAGCATTTGCCTCATGACTTGCATATATGTGACCGAGTCTTTTTATATCTTTAATCTTCTTTAAAAATGCAATCTGGTCTTTAACCGGCGTCATGTCAGAAACTCCCGCGACATTCTTTTCTCCAGCTGTGAGAGATTTAACCAGACCTGCATCAACGGGATCAGTTACTGCTGAATAGATTACAATAGAATCTTTCAGCGCATTTCTAAGAGCCTGAGCAGTCGGAGTTGCAATGCCCACTGCTATTTTAACCTGGTCTGCTTTAAACTTCTGCGCGATAGATGCGGCAGTGGAAATCTCGCCGTTTGCATTTTGAAGATCAAATGTAAGATTTGTGAAACCCTGCTCTTTAAGCTCATCCTGAATCCCCCGTTCAACACCATCGAGGGCCGGATGGGAAACAATTTTTGAAATACCAATGGTAATTTTTTCGGACTTACTGCTTTTACCGCATCCTGCCGCAACCAATGCAATAGAAACAATAGTGAGTATTAAAAGATATTTAACTGAAAAATTTTTCATATACAACTCCTGGATAAAAGATTATGCATCTGCTCAGATCTCAGCAGATTTATTTCTATAGCACTGCAACGCATTTGAAATAAATTTCACCACAGTTTTCTGAGCAGCTGCAACATTATGATTGTGTATAATTATACACCTCGATTTAGTCAAGAAATAAGCATTATTAAGAGATCTTATCCTGACAATTTAACATAATATTCAATTTCCGGATCACATGAATCAGAGAGTATGCCGTTGTTAAAAATTCAGATTTACCTGGAATTTCCAGCATTCAGGTGCAAATGAACTCAACGACCCAAATTAATGTTTAAATAATACATTGACAGAAAGTGCCCGAAATTTGTATCATCCATATAAACAACTGCTCTAATTAATACGGCGATTACAGCGTACGTCGCTCCGGAGTGCAGCGGAAATATATTTTACTGCACAATTTCAGGCAGTTACAAAAATAAAGTCTCGCTGGATTAAATCAAATGGCAAAAAAAATTAGAATAGGAACCCGTGGAAGCGAGCTTGCGTTATGGCAGGCAAAATATATATCGATGCTTATCGGTGAGGAGAACACAGAACTCGTCATCATCAAAACAGAAGGGGACAAAATACAGAATGTCTCGTTTAACAAGATGGAAGGGAAAGGATTCTTCACTAAAGAGATAGAAGAAGCACTTCTTACAGATAAAATTGACCTTGCAGTACACTCTCTAAAAGATCTCCCCACTGAAGATGTAAAGGGTTTAAAAATCGCTGCAATTCCCGAAAGAGGCGACTTCCACGATATGATAATCATGCACCCCGACGCATACGAAAAACGTGACGGCATAGACATCAAAGGAAGCTCAATGATTGGCACCAGCTCAGTCCGGAGAATGGCACAGCTTAAGGCATTTGATAATACTCTGAGAGTTGAAGCTTTAAGAGGAAATGTAAACACACGGCTGCGCAAACTGAAAGAGAGTGAATACGATGCCATTGTAATGGCTAAAGCTGCAGTTGACAGAATCAAACTCGATATAAGTGAATTCCTTGTACAGGTACTTGATGAGAATATTTTTCTCCCCGCACCGGCTCAGGGTGCACTTGGGCTTCAGGTTAGAGCTGATGACAAGGTTACATATGATATAGCAAGAAAACTCAACCACGCCGAAACCGAAGCTCTGGTAACGGCCGAAAGATCATTCCTTAAAAGCTTTGGCGGGGGATGTCATATACCATTAGGCGCCTACGCATCTTACCAAAATGAAGAGATTGTACTTGATGGAGTAATTACATCAATTGACGGATCTTTCGTTGCAAGAGCAACTGCGAAGGGAACAGATCCCGCAGCAGTCGGAGCCGAACTTTCAAAAAAAATTAAATCACAGGGAGCGGAAAAACATATATGAAAAAGGGAGTCGTATATCTTGTCGGAGCCGGTCCCGGTGATCCGGAACTGATCTCTGTTAAGGGGATGAGGGTACTGCGTGAAGCAGACTGCATTATATATGACTATCTGGCAGAGAAGAGTCTCCTTGACGGGCTGAACTGCGAAATAATATATGTGGGAAAACAAGGGAGCAACCATACCCTTAAGCAGGAGGAGATAAATGAACTCATTGCGGCAAAAGCTCTTGAAGGTAAAACTGTTGTAAGACTCAAAGGCGGGGATTCATTTATCTTCGGACGCGGTGGTGAAGAAGCAGAACTTCTTGTTGAAAAAGGAGTTCCATTCGTTGTTATTCCCGGTATTTCATCTTTCTATTCGGCACCGGCATATGCGGGTATCCCTCTTACTCACAGAGATTTTTCAAACGCATTTGAAGTAATAAGCGGGCATCGGAGATCCGATGCTGATGATACAGAAGATGTAAACTTTCCTGAGTTTGACCCGGAAAAAACTTTTGTGTTTTTAATGGGGATGAAAAATCTCCAGCATATAAGTAAAACTCTTATTGAAGATAAAAATTTCCCCGCAGAGACACCTGTGGGGATAATATCATGGGGTACACGTCCTGAACAGCGGGTTGTTACATCAGACCTTGCCGGAATTGCAGATGCTGTAAAAAATGCAAAACTTACGCCACCGGCGATAATAATAATGGGGGGAGTTGTAACTCTCCGCGAAAAACTGAGATGGTTCGACACACAGCCGTTATTCGGTAAAAAAATTGTTGTAACGCGCACAAGAAACCAGGCATCAAAACTTACAAAAATGCTTACTTCACTCGGTGCAAGAACTATTGAGTTTCCTACAATTGAAATTAAAAAAATGGATGACCTTTCCGTTTTCCGGAAATCACTCTCATCTATAGAAAAATATAACTGGATTGTTTTCACTTCGCAAAACGCGATTAACATCTTCTTTGATGAACTCTTCGCTGCAGGTAAAGACGCACGGGCTCTCGGCGGAATAAATATTGCTGTAATAGGCAGAGCATCGGGCGACGAACTGAAGCAATACGGAATTATACCGGATATAATACCGGAAAAATTTGTTGCGGAATCTCTGCTTGATGAATTTGCGAAACAGAGCATATCCGGTCAGAATATCTTTATCCCATGCTCTGCCGACGCGAGGATGACACTCACTGACGGTCTGAATGCAATGGGTGCACATGTTGAAAGAGTACACATTTACACCGCGGAGAAACCGGTTCATACGGTCAAAAATATTCTCGATGAAGTTAAAAATGCGGATATTATAACATTTACAAGCTCATCCACGGTAACCAATTTTTTTGCAATGGTACCGGAGACAAATGCGGCTCTTGCAAGTATTGGTCCTGTTACAACTAATACTATTGTTGAGCATGGGTTCAAACCTGCAATTACAGCAGAAGAGTACACAATTGACGGACTAGTTGCTGCTATGGTAAAGTTCTACTCTGAATAATATTTTACTGTAAATTCACACGAATACATTTTAAAATGTTTCCCACCGCAGGACATATTTAGGCTGAGATAAAATCCCGACCGATCTCTGCCGTTGTTTAAAAAAATACAATATTTAAACTTATTGATTTACAGAAATTTATTCATATAAGAGATATGCATTTGTATAATTCAAAACAGGAGAGAAAAATGAGCACAAAAATAGCAATGAAAACCCCTCTGGTAGAGATGGACGGAGACGAAATGACCAGAATTATCTGGCAGATGATAAAGGATATACTTCTCACTCCATACATCGACCTTAAAACTGAATACTACGACCTGGGACTGGAATACAGAGACAAGACTGATGATAAAGTAACTGTAGACTCCGCTATGGCTACAAAGAAATATGGCGTTGCTGTAAAATGCGCTACAATTACTGCAAATGCCGATAGAGTAAAAGAGTACAACCTCAAGCAGATGTGGAAAAGTCCTAACGGAACTATTCGGGCAATTCTCGACGGAACAGTTTTCCGGGCGCCAATCACAGTTAACAGAATCAAACCCTCCATCGCCGCATGGAAAAAACCTATTACAATTGCCCGGCACGCATATGGTGACGTTTACAGAAATGTCGAGCAGCGCATAACAGGCAAAGGTAAAGCTGAACTTGTATTTACCGCTGAAAACGGTGAAGTAACCCGTGATACAATCCATGACTTTGAAGGAGCCGGAGTGATCATGGGGATGCATAACCTCGATGAATCGATCAACAGCTTCGCACGATCTTGCTTTAACTATGCTATTGATCAGAAACAGGATCTCTGGTTTTCTACTAAAGACACCATTTCAAAAAAATATGATCATACATTTAAAGATCTTTTCCAGGATCTCTATGATGCTGAATACAAAGACAAGTTTGAAGAACTTAAAATTGAATATTTCTACACTCTAATAGATGATGCAGTTGCGCGGGTTGTACGTTCAGAGGGGGGCTACATCTGGGCATGTAAAAATTACGATGGAGATGTAATGTCCGACATGGTAGCTACAATTTTCGGAAGTCTTGCCATGATGACATCGGTTCTTGTTTCACCGGAAGGTTTCTACGAATATGAAGCCGCCCATGGAACTGTGCAGAGACATTACTACAAACATCTCAAAGGTGAAGAGACTTCAACAAATTCAATGGCTACAATATTTGCATGGACCGGAGCTCTTAGAAAAAGAGGTGAGCTTGACAATCTACCTGCACTAGTTGCTTTTGCCGATAAGCTTGATAAAGCTTCAATTCAGACAATAGAAGATGGAGTTATGACCAAAGACCTTGCAATGCTCTGTGAAGATAAAGATGTAAAAACTGTAAATACAGAGGATTTCCTGAAAGAAGTAAATGAGAGATTGAAAGTACTGCTGTAGAAAAAACTACAAACTTTTTAAACTCGCCCGACCCCTCTCTTTAGGAAGAAAGAGAGGGGAGTTTTAGATAGAAACTTTATTCTGTTTTTCAGCAAATATTTCTTTTTACGAAGCCCCTCTATTTTTCATCAAAGAGAGGGGCGCGGCAGTAGCCGGGGGTGAGTTTAATAGTTTGTTATTGAATATTTAATCCAGTCAAAGCACTAGCGGCTTTTCTGAATCATTCTCCCTTTAGATGAGTTTACCTTCGGCTGACGGATCTTAAAAAGACTTTCAACAACTTCTTCTACTACCGGATCATTAGTATTTTTACAGAATACTGAATATTTCAAAACAGGCTGCTGTTCGGTCTTATAATCCTTCCTGTAATACTCTGTTTTAAACTGAAGGTAATATCCATCGGCATTTTTTCCATACATAAATAAAGCCGAATTTTTCTGTCTTTCATCAGTTTCATAATACCTGATATTAAACCCGTATACACCCGCATCAAGGGAATTGGTATCCGAATTATTTAAAGTATTCTCCAGAGTTTTAAGCGACTTCATATCATCGGTATAATTCCCCTTATAGACAGTCCCTTCAATAATATCTTTTTTTAACTTTGCTATATCTTTATTAAAAAACTTAGACTTGGAATCTGTTCTTTTTTTAAGATCTTTAGTTAATGGATAATACTCAAACACCGAATCAATTGTATTATCATTATTTTTATCATTAATTAATATGATCTTTTTTTCTACTCCAGTAAAATCCCCTATTACAATAGATGAATCATTCCCGATTGATTGCAGGAAGATATAATTAATACCATCCGCAGGGACAGGATAATACCTGATTCTATCCTCTGTGATTTTCTTTGTCTGAAGATCCTCCTGTCCTGTTGAAAAAAGCGGCGATATAAACACCATCATAATTAATGCTGCTGAATATAAATATTTTACTTTCATTTAATTCCCCCTTGTGAATGAACTTTAATTCCGTTCTACTTTAATTTTAATAAACTATCCTGAAGCTTACCCAGAATTTCAGAATACTCTCTCTCTTTCCCCTTCTCTTTTTCAATTATCTCAAGTGGTGCTTTACCTGTAAAACTCTCGCTGGATAATTTTGCAACTACTCTTTCAAGATCAGCTTTTATTTTTGATATCTCTTTTTCAAGTCTTGCAGTCTCCTTCTCAACATCAATGAGCCCGCTTAGAGGCAGAAATATCTCCAGGTCCTGCATAACCGCTGAAGCATCGGTTTTATCCGGCTGATAATCTGAATTTATAGTAATGCTTTCAACTTTAGCAAGAGCCTGTATATGTACAGATTCAGTTTCAATAATCTTTTTTATCAGAACATTTGTGGTTTTAAAGACAACTGATGCCTTTTTATCAGGGGGAATGTTCATCTCGCCCCGTATATTCCTGATTTTATATATAATCTCTTTAAAAATTACAGTATAATTTGCATCTTCATTAAACACAAAACTTTTGTCAAAGTCAGGCCACTGAGAAATAATAATATCGCTGTCACTTTCAGCCTTGATCCTGCTCCAGATCTCCTCCGTTATGAAAGGCATAAAGGGGTGCATGACAAGAAGCATTTTATGAAGTACAAAAAATAACACCTGTTTTGCGGAAGCTGAAGATTCGGCGGAGATGTTAACTTTTGCGTACAATCTCTGTTTTACAAGTTCAAGATACCAGTCGCAAAATTCGTTCCACCAGAACTCATAGATCAGATTTGCAGCTTCATTAAATCTGTACTGTTCCAGCGCCTCAGATACATTTTTAACTGTGTTATTCAGAGAATGGAGAATCCACTTATCGAACACCTCAAGCTTATCCGGGTTTAGTTTTTCCGGTTTAAAATCATCTCCCAGATTCATAAGAATAAATCGTGTCGCGTTCCATATCTTATTACAGAAAGAGCTGTATCCTTCTATCCGTTTTTCCGAGAGGATTATATCTCTACCCTGTGCCGCGAATGCTGCTAAAGTAAATCTGAACGCGTCAGTTCCGTACTGATCCATCATTACAAGAGGGTCGATTACGTTACCCTTAGACTTACTCATCTTTTGCCCATGTTCATCACGGACCAGAGCGTGTATATATACATCTGTGAAGGGTATATCTTTCATAAACTTTACGCCGGTCATTATCATTCGGGCAACCCAGAAGAAGATAATGTCGAAACCGGTTACGAGTACACTTGTGGGGTAATATTTTTTAAGTTCAGGAGTTTCATCGGGCCATCCCATTGTAGAGAAGGGCCAGAGCGCCGATGAGAACCATGTATCAAGAACATCCTCATCCTGTCTGATATTAGCAGAACCGCACTTGCCGCACTTATCAGGGTCATCCATGGTAACAGTAATATGGCTGCAATCCTCACAGTAGAACGCAGGTATACGGTGTCCCCACCATAGCTGTCGTGAAATACACCAGTCACGGATATTATACATCCATTCGAAGTATGTCTTCTCCCAGTTCTTTGGAACAAATCTGATCTTACCATCTTCAACTACTTTAATCGCGTCATCGGCAAGAGGCTTGATTTTTACAAACCACTGTTTAGACAGATAAGGCTCAACAACGGTACTGCATCTGTAGCAGTGCCCCACTGAGTGTTCATGTTTCTCAACCTTCAGGAGAAGCCCCAGAGCTTCGAGGTCGGCAACAACCTTTTTACGAGCCGCATATCTGTCGAGTCCCTTATATTCTCCACCGTTCTCATTGATTACGGCGTGTTCGTCCATGATTATTATCTCTTCAAGATTGTGTCTCTTCCCCATCTCAAAGTCGTTGGGGTCGTGAGCCGGAGTTACCTTTACAAAACCAGATCCGAACTCTTTGTCCACATAACTGTCTCCGAAGATCGGGATCTCCCTGTTCATCAGCGGAAGTATTGCTGTTTTGCCGATGAGGTGGTTGTGCCTGTCATCTTCAGGATTGATTGCAACACCGGAATCGCCCAGCATAGTTTCGGGACGGGTTGTAGCAACGACTAAAAATTCATCAGTACCTTTTATCGGATATTTTATATGCCAGAGATTACCATCAAGCTCTTGAAATTCTGTTTCAATGTCAGATAGTGCAGTTTCACATCGGGAACACCAATTGATAATCCTGTACCCCTGGTATATTAGTCCTTCATCATAGAGTGTAACGAAAACTTTTCGTACAGCCTTTGAAAGTCCCGCATCAAGAGTAAATCTCTCCCTCTCCCAGTCGAGAGAACTCCCCAGTCTGCGAAGCTGCCCCTGAATCTGATTTCCAGAATGTTCCTTCCACTCCCATACTTTTTTTTCAAACGCCTCTCTGCCGAGATCGTGTTTGGTTTTTCCCTCTGCTGCAAGAAGTCTCTCTACAACATTCTGTGTTGCAATACCGGCATGGTCTGTCCCGGGCATCCAGAGAACAGATTTACCCTTCATCCTCTGCCATCGTGCAAGTATATCCTGAAGAGTATTATTCAGAGCGTGCCCCATATGAAGGTTCCCTGTTACATTAGGGGGAGGGATTACTATCGAATAAGGTTCTTTGCCGTCATTTACATCGGCATGAAAATACCCCTCTTTCTCCCAGTATTCGTACCACTTCTCTTCAGCTTCCTTCGGCTCATATGAGGGGGAAAGTTCCATCTAAGTACTCCATTTTATGCATGTTTATTATTTAAAAGTCATTTTTGGCCGGAATTATTAAGTGTCAATGAATTTTGATTCGAGAATGATAAAAAACCCTGCACCCCGTAATTTACGGGACTGAGTCTTCAACGCTGCAGGCAGCAATTTCAACATTGATCTTTGAGTAATTACAAATTACTCTTTTTATTTTTCATATTGAATTTGTATTTTTTAATTGATCAAAAACAAATGATAAATAAATTCATCATTCGCAGAAATGAACTGAACAACTGTTCACTGTACCGGATTTTTATTATTAAAATTTTGAAGGAATCACTGTATGCCATTTCTCAATAAAGAAAATATTTTAATGTTTGCTGTATGCTTTTTATTAAGTTCGGCAGCAGCCGCTGAAACTATAAAAGAGAATGAAGAGAAGTTCAGATTTACAGATCTGTTCAAATATAATGAACCGGTAAAAAAGAGTGATGAAGAGAAAAAATGGTTTTTTACACTGGCGGGAGGTTACACAGTAAAAAATGGAAATACCGATTCAACAAATACAACCTATTCCGGATCAATTAAATATGACGATTACCGCACCGTATTAAAATTAACCTATTCCGGTTCGTACGGAAAACTTAACAATCTGGTTAATGATAACAGAGGGACGGCTACTGGAAATTTTGATTATTTTATATTCTGGAGAATCGAATTTTTTTCTTACACCATGTCTGACTTCAATAAAATCACATTGCTTAAGCACAGAAACGGTACCGGTGCGGGAGTTAAAATATTTTTTATCAGAAATAATTATTTTCTTGTTGAACTAAGCGGAGCACCAATACTTCAGTATGAAAAATATGAAGAGAACGATGCGCTAAAAGACTGGAGATGGTCGGTCAGGGGAAGAGCCGAACTGTTCCCCTTTGATGAAGATTATTCAATAAGATACTTTATCTACTACATCCCGGTAATTGGTGACCACAATAAATATAGAACAATACAGGACCTGTTCTTTTTTAAAAAAATTAATGGCTCACTTGGAGTCCGCTCCGGTTACCGGAGAGAGTTCAATACTTATGATAAAAAAGCATTTGAAGACAATCCGCTTCTTAAAAAAACTGATTCAACAACATATATCCAGGCGACCCTGTCATTGTAATGAAAACTCAAGATAATATAAAAGAATTGTCCGCTGCTGTTGCCGGTTATACTGCCTGCGAACTTACAGTAGATAATGATACATTAAACTTTATCCGGTCAGCCTATGGACTGAGTGGTATAGATGAAATATCCTCATTCATCACAAATGGTGATGACAGCGGATCTGTAGTTGATCTTGTTTCATATCCCGATGATAGTTTCAGAGAAAAAGTTGAAAAATTAATTCCTTCAGAAGGATTTTCTTTAAATGAAATTCAAGATATTGAAAACATACTAATAGATTCAAAAGATTTTTCTCATGTAATAATCAGCAGCAGAAATATTACCCTTTCAGAAGATGATTCACGTTTATGCAGAAGATTAATTCTTAAAAGGCTTAATTTCCAATTTTCATTCAGCATGATAGATCCTTGTAAAATCAAGGATGAGATTTTCAGTTACGATAAGATAAAATCACAATTGAGAAAGAGAAAATTTACAGCTAATGAAGTTAATTCTCTCTTTATAAATGACCTGATTTATAATTACAGCAATATAAAGAATCAGAATTTCAATGAATTTATAACACTGCTTGAATCAGCCTGCAGTCTATTTAGCGATTCAGATAAAAACCCCTTTGATATACTATCTGAAAAAAAATACTTCTATGAAAATGCTATACTGGAAGCGGAAGAGTTTTCCCTCCTGATGAAAACATACAGTATGGAATTCATAATGATGAAGAGAATCCAGCCGCCGCTTATATCTATCGATGAAGCCTGTTCAAATATAAAACTTATCGATCGTATGACATCAATAGTTTACGGAATAATAATTCCATCGGTGAGTAATGTTGTAATAGATGGCTTTTGATTCTTCCCGATACCTTGGCTGGCACCTCCCGCATGGTAAGATCTACTCATTACCCGCAACTTACAAAGTTAACCAATCATACATCAAATTACAGGCCCCATGCCCACTGGAAGTAGGCTAATGTAATGGTTATCAATACTGCTTGACTCTTTGTTTTCGAATCTATATATTGATTGTATTACTGGTTTAAAAAATTTATAAAAAAAAGAGGCAATTATGGCTAAAGATATACTCTCACAAGCACCGGAATTTGATTATATCGAAAAAGCTCCTGAAATAGATGCAAGTGAGTTTCAGAAGGTTGTTGACTCAAGACGCTCAGTACGTATTTTTGATGGAAATCCAATACCTGAAAAAGTTATGAATATCTGCCTGGAGAATGCGCTGCTTGCTCCGAACTCATCCAATCTTCAGTCCTGGGGATTCTACCAGGTGATGACTCCTGAAAAAAAAGAGGCAATGATTAAAGCCTGTCTCGATCAGGTCGCAGCAAAAACTGCATCTGAACTTATTGTAGTAATAGCAAGAACTACTACATGGAAAGAACATGCAGCGGAGATGCTGAGAATTTTTTCAAAAGCATCTTTTGTCCCTGAAGAAGCTAAAAGCTATTATAAAAAAATAGTCCCCTTTGTTTACAATATGGGACCTCTGGGAATTTTCGGGCCGATAAAGAGGATTCTTTTTTTCTTCAGAGGACTCTCTGTTCCTATTATCCGGGAACCGGTTTCAAAAAGTCATGTAAGGCAGTGGGCAATTAAAACAGCCGCACTTGGAGCACAGAATCTGATGCTTTCATTAAGGGCGTATGGTTATGACTCATGTCCCATGGAGGGATACGATTCTAAACGGATAAAGAAGATACTGACACTTCCGAAGGATGCCGTTGTGGTTATGGTTATTGCCGCCGGTAAAAGAGGAAAAGGTGGGATTTACGGAGAGCGTATCAGATTTGACAGTATACGATTTATAAAAAAAGTTTAAATATAATAAGTATATATCTACCGATATATAACACAACGCAATTGATTAATTTATATAATTGCAGCAGATTATTCATTAATTTTTATTATCATCTGCTGTTTGTATCCCGGAGGGATCACGATGAACAGAATATCTCTATTTTTAGTTTCAATTTTAATGACAATGTTTTCATTAAACTGTGGAGGGGGAAATAGCTCAAACAGTAATTATCCGCGTTTTTCTTCAACCGACAATGATATAGTAATTTTCAATTTTACAAGTTCAAAAAATAACAAATTGTCAGGTGATATCACCGGTGTGATTACTGATAGTGAGATTAATCTGGAAATACCTTACACTGCGGATTTAACTCCGCTTGTTGCTGAATTTACTTCAAACAGCATCACTGTTGAGGTAAATGGTGTAGCTCAGATAAGTGGAGTTACAGGGAATGATTTTTCCAATCCTGTGGAATATACTGTTAAAGCAGAGAGCGGAGATACCCGGGTATATTCAGTTATTGTAAAAAAAGCACCTTCCGGAGAGAAAGAGCTGAAGAGTTTTACAATCAATGGGATGTCAGGACAGATAGATAATGCCAATGGAAATATTTCAATTGAATTGCCTCCACGTACTCCAAAAAGTGAACTCATTTCCGTATTTGATAGCGCGGGTGAATCTGTCACAGTAGGTGGTGTTGTTCAACAGAGTAGTGTAACAACGAATGATTTCTCATCTCAGGTGGTGTATAGAGTCACTGCTTATGATAGATCTGAAAAAGATTATAAAGTAAATGTTTCAGTATTAAAAGATAGTGCTAACAGTATAAATATGTTCGCATTTAAAGCTGAAAATAACCCGGCTCTTCCTGGAGATGTTAACGGCGTTATTGGTGATGGTAATATTAAACTGATTGTTCCCTTCCGTTCTTCAGTTGATTCGCTGAAAGCTTATTATGAAACTTCAGGGGATATCGTTAAAGTCGGAACTGTGGTTCAGTCGCCAGGTCAGATTGAAAATAATTATACATCACCTGTGAATTATACAGTCATTGCTGAAAATGGTCATCCGAAAAGCTATAATGTGGAAGTTGAAATTGCAAAAAGCGACGCAAAACAGATTACTCGATTTATGCTTGATGGAGAACCGGGTACAATTGATGATGCAGCGAAAAGTATTAGTGTAAACTTTCCGGCATCAAAAAATCTAAGTGAACTCAGGGCATCATATGTCTTAAATGGTGTAGAACTTAAAATCGGTAGTAATATTCAGACTAGCGGAGTGACCGTAAATAATTTTTCATCACCTGTTGTATACACCGTAAAAGCTGATGATAGTTCTGAAGTAAATTACACAGTAACGGCAATCAAATCAGAAGAAATAGCGGGGATATGGAACTTTGATTACGGAAGTGACGGAAGTTATCAGATTTTCGGAGCTGATATTGTTGACGGCATTTCCGGAGATGCTCTTCATTTTGAAAAGGGTGATTATGTTCTGGTTCCCGACAGTGAGCTTCTGACTCTTGCTGACGCCGGTACAATTGAGGTTGTGATTAAAGCAGATTCACATCAGCCCTATGCAGGAATTGTTCATAAAGGTATAAAAAAAGATTTCAGTGACGAATCATACAGTCTGCAGTTCTGGGGGCAAAACGGAACAGATGGTACTTTAAGATTTTCAGTTTTTAACAGCGCAGGTGGCAATAACTATGTTGAGAGTGAAACAAAGCTTTCAACCAGTGTGTGGTATTATGTAGCTGCATCATGGGATGCTTCTGAAATAAAACTTTATGTAAATGGGAATCTGGAAGATTCAATACCGAATACAATCGGAAAGGTCCGTGATTCTGCTGGTGCACTTATTATTGGCGCCCAGCTCCCTATTGATATAAACAGTTCATGGCGCAATCTTATTTTCAATGGAGCTATTGATAGAGTACAGATCTCAAATAGGGCATTAACTGGAAGAGAAATTTCAGAAAACTATCAGAAATTGCCATTTGCATCAATCAGCGCTCTCCCTGCATATATTCTCGCAATTGCAGTGAAGAATTATTCAATAATTGGTTTTGTCTTTGGAGTTCTAATGTTAGTTCTTATTTCAATTTTTATTTATAACAGAAAAAATTCTGCCAATAACGCCGCTTAGAATTTATTGAATTGTGTAAAGAGGGTAGACAATGTATGCCCTCTTTACATGTAAATTATTTTGCAACATGATTTTGAGAAATCACAGATCCCGCCGCCTTGGCGGCGGGAAATTTTTCTTTGAATATGTTCTGCAGATAATCAATCTTCTTCTTCAATGCCGACTTCATATATAAGATCGTAATAGGTAAGAAGTATCGCGGCAGTATTAAGAATCAAAGGGAGTGATTTATTGTCAACCGCTGAAGATATATATACAGCTCCCTTTACTCTGTTTTGTACAACTGCAGCAAGTTTACCTTTGTCGTAAATATAGAATCCTATATTAAAAGGGAGGAGATAATTTTTATCAGTATTCATGGTTTCTTCAATATCAAATCTTATACCACCGCTTTCCACATATCCTCTCTGCGGCAAAAGTGTTCCACCTTCAGGAGGGAAAGATTCAAATTTGAGATTTAACGATTTCTCTCCGTTGGAAGCTTTGCATTGCAGAAAATTTTCATAGAAATATTCCTCTTTTTCAAACAAAGGTAGACCCGATTTTTTTTCTATATTATGTGCAGATGATACACATTCACCCTTCCATACTGTTTTTCCAATACCTGTCAGCTCATAATTATATTTTTCCGATGCTTTTTTATTATACTCACTTTTTAAAAATCCGCTGGAACTGTTGTCTTGAATTTTAATCCCGTTTCTTAAAAGTCTTACTGAGTATGGTCCGAAGTTAGCATAGTTTATGCTTTTGGTAATAAGCTGTATTTCTGAAACGGAATATTCTGTAAAGGATGAAGAATCGATACCGTCGGGAAATCCGATCTTATTGCCGTATGTAAAATCTGCTGCTCTTTGTAAAGCGGTACATCCGTTAAATAAGATCAGAGGTAGAATCATAATAAGAATTTTTCTTTTCATTAGATATGCCTGTAAATATTTTTTTGAGAATACATTTAAGAGTAAAGAAAAGATAGCAATTTATTTTTTAGGCATCATCAGATAAAGTCTGAACCAATATGTCCGGCTCTTCTTTCATCTTCCTGTATTCAGTATGCCGTTTATTTCAATTTTTAATTATCTAAACCGGATTTTATGAATTGAGATAAACTCTATCATTGAAGACGAAAAGATATCTTTTACTGTCATTTTTAAAGTCTTTGGCATTTTAATCGATAAAAATAATACTCTTATATGTATTTTTATCGATTAAAAAAAGTTTTAATAATAATTTAAAATTTATATTTGACATTGTGTATGCTAACTGATATCATTATTTGTATAATGGGAAGTATTTCTTAATATTTGAATTATATATAAAACGTAAAACTAACGGAAGAAGCGAAAATTAAAGAGGAACTTTAAAAATTTAATAATCGGGGGATTATATGGGACTTAATAAACTTGTAGATGCAAGGGATCAGAGATTTGTTCTATTTGAAATGCTGGGGCTGGACAAACTCTCCAGTATGCCGAGATTTGCAGAATTCGACAGAGATACTTATGAGGCAACACTTGAACTTGCCGAACAGATTGCTGTGGGTCAGGTATATCCTATCAACATGGAGACCGACCGTACCGGGGTAAAATATGATCCCGCAACAAGGAGTGTAAAAGTACCTGAACCGTATAAACCGGCAATGGCAGCGTTTAATGAATCGGGATTTCCAGGCATTTCAAATGACCCTGAAATAGGCGGAATGGGGATGCCTGTTACTATGAATATAGCCTGTAATGAATTTTTCAATGCCGGTTCCATCGCCTGGAATATGTTCTCTATTCTCAGCGGCGGGGCTCTCAACCTTGTCAAGAGTTTCTATAACGGTGCTGATAAGGATGTTATCATAGGAAAGATGATAGAAGGGAAGTGGAGCGGAACAATGTGTCTTACTGAGCCTGATGCAGGTTCCGATGTGGGAGCTTTAAAAACCAAAGCAGTTAAGCAGTCTGACGGAACATATAAAATTATCGGGCAGAAAATATTTATTTCAGCCGGTGAAAATGATATGTATGAGAATATTATGCATCCTGTACTTGCCAGAATTGAAGGTGACCCCGCGGGGACAAGAGGAGTTTCAATTTTTCTTGTTCCGAAATTTAATGTGAATGCAAATGGTACTTTAGGAAAATTGAATGATGTTATCTGTACAGGGGTAGAGCATAAAATGGGGATTCATGGATCCCCGACATGTTCATTGAGTTTCGGTGATAATGGTGAATGTACCGGTTTTTTAATGGGTAAAGAACGTGAAGGGATGAAGATCATGTTCCAGATGATGAACGAGGCAAGGCTCCAGTGTTCTAATCAGGCGCTTGCCCTTTCAAGTTCTGCTTATCTCCATGCTGTTACTTACGCGAAAAATAGAAAACAGATGCCGCATGTAACAAAACTTCAGGATGCAGGTGCTCCTTCTGTCGCGATTATTGAACATCCTGACGTGAAAAGAATGCTTCTGTGGATGAAAACACACGTGGAAGCGATGAGAATGACAACCTATTTTACAAGTTACAATATAGACGTTTCCCATAATGCCGAAGGTGAAGAGGCGAAGGAAGCTGCTGCTCTTGTAGATTTTCTTACACCAATCTGTAAAGCCGGGAACTCTGACATATCATGGGAGGTGACATCACAATCGATGCAGGTTTATGGCGGTTACGGATACTGCTGTGATTATCCAGTTGAACAGCTTGCGAGAGATTCAAAAATTTTGGCTCTCTACGAAGGAACAAACGGTATTCAATCAATAGATCTTATGACAAGAAAACTTCTGATGAACAGAGATCAGTATTTCTTTAATGTTTTTAGAAAGAGGCTGCAGAAGACTATCGAGGAAGCGAAAGGTGTCGTTGATTATAAATACATCTCTCCGCTTGTAAGAGCTATGGATAAAATGGATGAACTGATTGACATGCTTATGAAAAATCTTGCATCTGGAAGGCTTATGCAGATTTTTATAAGTGCTACTCCATTTCGTGAAGCTATGACAATGCTGACACACGCATGGATGCATCTCTGGAGCCTTACGCTTGCAACAAAAAAAATGAGAGAGATTGTCGGCGATCTGAAAGGTGAAGAGAGAGATAAATTTATACATGAAAATATTGAAGCAGCTTTTTATTCAGGAAGAGTTTTATCTTCTCAGTATTATGTAGGTGCTTATTTTCTGAATTATTTCGGGAAGGTTGAGTCTATCCTTGCTGAAGAGACGGCTATAATTAAATCATCAGATGCTATTTTCAGCGGTGCACCTGCGGAATAATATTTTTTCTAAGCTATTACTTTATAAAAAAGGCTGTTCTTGTGGGAACAGCCTTTTTTTGTATCGGGCGAATATGATTTGATGTAACAGAAAAAACTTAAACAGATCTGTTGTTAAATATAACCATTTTCAGCAGAGCAGTTTAACATTATTTTTATTTCTGTATCCACTGCATGGCGTATCTGTTAAGTTCGGCATTGTTCTGAAGATTCAGTTTTTCCTTAATTCTTTCCCTGTATGTGGAGATTGTATTTGTACTTACTGTAAGGACTTCTGCGATAGACCGGTTTGTCATTCCCTTTCCAATAAGATTAAAGACTTCAAATTCTCTTTCGCTCAATCTCTCCACGGGTGATGATGTAAAGTTCTGACCGCCGGTGATTGATCGTTCAAGGAAGTGGTCTATCATTGTATCGCAGATATAGATTTTTCCCTGAAGCACCCTTCTTATCGCTTCGATGACTTTGCTGGTTGCTTCACGTTTGGTTATGTATCCCTTCGCTCCGGCTTTAAGTACGCGGTCGGCAAATATCAGCTCTTCATGCATTGAGAGAATGAGAACAGGCAGATTCGGATAAGTTTTTTTTATCTCTTTTGTAAGTTCAATTCCGCAGCTGTCTTTCAGAGTAATATCTACAATGATGAGATCGGGGAGATTTTCTTTAATATATTTAAGACATTCGCCGGAGTTTTCGCATCCTCCGACGACTATCAGGTCTTCCTCTTTGTTTATGAGCTGTGATATCCCGTCTCTGAAAATGGGATGATCTTCAACTATAAATATCCGCTGCTTCCGGTTTAGTTTTAGGGAACCTTCCGCCATAAGATATCCTCCCTTCTGATTTTAAAATATTAATTGGAATTTTAACGCTTATTACTGTTCCCGCGGGTCTGTTTTTTTGTATGGAAAATACTCCATCAATTATCTCTGCCCGGTACTTCATAATTTTAAGGCCCATGCCGCTGTTTTTTTCTTTATCAGTTCCCTTCCCCTTGGGAATCCCTGAACCGTTATCCTCAATTGAAAGAGTAAGTGTATCCCTGCTTCGTTCAAGTGTTATTGTAATGAGAGATCCCCCTGAATACTTTGCAGAGTTAAGTGTGGCCTCCTGAGCAATGTAGTAGAGATTTGTGGCAAGTGTGATATCTTCAATAATTATTGATTCATCATAGGTAAACTTACATTCAACACCGTAAAGGCTCCTTACAAGTTTCATCAGATTCATCAGCGGGGTCTGTATTCCCGATGATTCCAGATCTATGGGGCACAACCCCCGGGCAAGTCTGTGTGTCATTGTAATAGCTTTGTTAATAAGTGTGGAGATCTTTTCTGCATCAGCCGATTCTGAAACCTTTTTTTTCCTAAGACTCATTGATAGTACCTGAGATAGTGCTTCAATCCCGATGAGATGGGGATTGAGGTCATCATGAAGATCCCGGCTCACCTGTTGTCTGATTCTTTCTGAGATAAGTATAATCTCTTTTTCAAGCTGTTTTCTTTCGGTTATATCACGTCCTACTACAAGCATGCCGTAATTGTCGCTGTCGAGTTTTATCGGGCTTGAAATTGTTTCAAGCTGGATCAGCTCTCCCAGGAAATTTGATACTTCAATCCGGATTTTATAATTCTTAAAATCTTTACCTGCATCACCTGTTAGAGCTGATGGTCTGAGATATCCGCTCCCGGGGAACAGAATGTCGGTTACTTTTATAATGGTTTTTTTATCTTTGCTGATGCCGAAAGTTTCGTATCCGGAATTATTAAGATAGTTTACTTTACCATCTTCATCATAAACAATAATAATGTCTTTTGCATTTTCAGCAAGGAGCCGGTACTTCTCCTCGCTCGCCATAAGCGCATCCTGGGCATTTTTTGTTTCGGTAACATCATTGAAGAAGAGAAGTACCGCCGGTTTCTCTCCCCATATTGTAAGAACAGAATTAATCTGAAACCATCTTTCGTTATTACCCGTATCGATTATTTTGACAGGTGAAATTGTAATAGAATCCGTTCCGTCCAGTCTATGCCGGTATTCACTTCTGACTATTTCACTAAAGTCGGAGTGAACGAGCTTGTAGAATTTTTTATTCAGTATATGATTTTCAGAGTATCCTGTTATTTCGCAGAGTTTAGGATTTACATATTTGACCGTTTCATCCTGAATTATTGCTATTGCCTCTTTTGTATTTTCAACGAGCAGCCTGTAGTTCTGCTGAGTGGCAGCTAATATCTCTTCAGCTTTTTTTATCTCTGTAAGATCAATTATTGAGGCTACACTTTTTTTAGTGCCGGGTATCATTGTAATTGTCATAAATGCGTTATGATATCTCTGATACTTGTCGATCAGCCTGAATTCAAAGTTCATCGGTGCGTCACCGTTTTTTCGTCTCAATTCATGATTTGTCTCCAGGGTAAAACGGTCCTCCGGCGCTACAAATTCGGTCCACTTTTTTTTCCCCTCAATTTCATTTTTAGTGTATCCTGAAATTTTTTCACACTCACCGTTTATCATGGATATTGTTTTATCCTCTTCAAGGAAGAGCATTGCTGTTCCGGTTGATTCAAAAAGAATTTTATAATCTTTCTCTGAAGACTTTATCTGTTCTTCAGCTCTCTTTCTTTTTGAAATATCGCGGATAAAAGCCTGTATTCCGTTCTTTCCGTTGAAGTTAAAGTATGTGGAGGATATCTCTATATCGATGGTACTGCCGTCGGTGGCAATCATCTTGTCTTCAGTTGATATATAGCTTTTTTTATTATTTATAATAAGATCAATTGCGCGTTTTAAGGAGTTATGACTTGAAGTGGGGATGAAATCCCATATATCTCTCCCGATCACCTGACCAGCTTCTGATGCTCTTAGTAAAATCAATCCGGTATTATTGGTAAAAATTATTTTATCGTCAACATAGACAAATATTGCATCGGGAGATGAATGCGCCAGGTCTCTGAAATTTTTTTCTGTAAGCTTAAGCTCTGAATTGTCGAAGTTTCCCTGCTCTGTATCTGATTCTATCATCTGATCCATCTGAATTTTAATCCTTTAAAAGTGAATATTCAGGAGTACAAATACTCTGAAACAGCAGATGCCTTTAGTCAAGCTAAAGTTTTTACTAAAATTTATGCCGGATAAAATGATTATTTTGGTTTTATTAAAGCGGTATATGGACAGAAGTAGCTACCCAAAAATCAGTTGTAAAACTGATCTCCGCCGCGCCGAAGGCCCGGCGGAGATAAAATGCCATAAGTTTATCAGCAATTATGGACAGAATTAAATATAATTATTATATTTGTTGAAACTTTTTTATTACACAGTTAATTTTAAAAAAGTTATAACAAAAAATTATTTTAATTGTCAAAAATGACATATTAAATGCTTTTACTCTCTATAATAATTGTATTTTAAAAGGAGATATTATGGATATAAGAAATCTTTATCCCGGAGAGGGTGATATTCCTCTGGAACAAAACATAGATTATATAGTTCAGAAAGAGTATCTGATTAATGGAGAAATCAGAACATGGAACGGAAAGTTTCATCAGGTACTCTCGCCGGTTTATATAAAAACAAATGGCGATCTGGTTCAGAAGAAATTGGGTGAATATCCTATTCTTACCGGGAAGGAGGCAATGGAGGCTGTTGAAGCGGCTGAAACTGCTTTCGATTCAGGACGGGGAATGTGGCCCACAATGACAGTGGCACAAAGGATTAAGCATATGGAGAAATTCATACTGCTGATGAAAGAGATGAGAGAGGATGTTGTCAAACTTATCATGTGGGAGATCGGAAAGTCATGGAAGGATTCGATAAAGGAGTTTGACCGGACAGTTCAGTATATAATTGATACTATTGATGCCGTTAAAGATCTGGATAGAAAGAGTTCAAGATTTGAAATTGAGGAGGGTGTCATAGGTCAGATCCGGAGATCCCCCCTGGGTGTCGTACTCTGTATGGGGCCATTCAATTATCCCCTTAACGAAACTTTTGCGACTCTTATACCTGCAATTATAACTGGGAATACAGTTGTTTTTAAACCCCCCAAGTTTGGTGTTCTTCTTCACAGGCCGTTACTTGAGGCGTTTAAAATTTCATTTCCCAAAGGTGTTGTAAATACTATATACGGAGACGGAGCGACCATCATCCCACCGATAATGAGTTCCGGCAAAGTAAATGTTCTGGCCTTTATAGGGACAAGTCATGTTGCGGATATTCTGAAGACGGCACATCCTAAACCGCACAGATTGAGATCTGTACTCGGCCTTGAGGCTAAAAATACGGCAATAATACTCCCTGATGCCGATCTTGATACAACAATAAGTGAAGTTGTTGCAGGTACACTTTCATTTAACGGTCAGAGGTGTACAGCCCTTAAAATGATTTTTGTACATAGAAAAATTATGCCTGAGTTTATGAGAATGCTCAATGATGCCATGTGTAATCTCAAACTCGGAATGCCATGGGATAAGGATGTGGATATTACGCCGCTTCCGGAAGAGGGTAAGTGTGAATATCTTGCCGGACTTGTTGATGATGCCGTTTCTAAAGGCGCATCTGTTACAAATACAAACGGCGGACTCTATTTTGGTAATTTTTTCAATCCTGCAGTTGTATTCCCCGTAACCGCTGAGATGAGACTTTATCATGAAGAGCAGTTTGGTCCGGTTATACCCGTTGCAGCTTTTGACGATATTGAGGAACCGCTTCAGTATGTAATAGATTCAAATTACGGGCAGCAGGTGAGCGTCTTTGGAAGGAATTCAGACCGGATAGCAAATCTTATCGATCCCCTTGTTAATCAGGTGGCAAGAGTAAATATAAACTGCCAGTGTCAGCGGGGACCTGATGTATTTCCCTTTACTGGACGAAAGGATTCGGCCGAGGGGACTCTGTCTGTTTCCGATGCTCTTCGCGTATTCTCTATACGATCACTTGTTGCGGCGAAAGAGAACAGTGTAAACAAGGAGATCATTACTGATATTGTACGAAACAATAAATCGAATTTCTTATCAACGGATTTTATTTTTTAATGCCAATAAATAAGATGTAAAATTAACCCCTTCCCCATCTTATAATGAGGAAGGGGTCGAATCTCAACGCGCCCCCCGGATTCGGATAAATAATAATTTCTGTAAAGAGGGATTAAATTGCATATCCATGGATACAGCGCTTCGCATACCCACCCCTGAAAATAAAAAAATACTTTCCAAAGCGAAAGTAAAAATATAAAAATGCCATTAAATATTAAAATTG
>JBBRFT010000005.1:0-41336 GCA_038241375.1 Spirochaetota bacterium | reverse complement strand
GGCTGGGTAATCACAATCCATCCCGCATAACTGTCGAGCTGATCTTTCACCTTCTTTATTCCGGTATCGACAAATGAAACTGATTTTGAATCCTCCGGTTTCATAAAATTACTGACAAATAAACCGGCAAATCCATCAATCCCCATACCGGAAGTGGTTAATCCATCACGCTCTTTTTTGACATGAGAATTTGAAAAACGAAACCATTTTGCAAGTTCGTCCTGAGCTTTCGGATCTCTCGCCTGCTGGGTGTAGGCAAGAAGAGTGTTCCTGGCGATATAATTACCTGTTACCGAATCGGCTGAATAATAATTGACATGAGGATTTGAATCTACCAGCAGAGCCCGAAGATGATCTTTTTGCATCGGAACTTTCTTAAATGGAATTCGAAGAGTTCTTCGCCTTTCAATATTTATCAGTGAATAACCACTCTTATCTGCCGGTGTAATAGTAATAACAGCCGCACGTTTATCAGTATTATTCACTGCTGTATACTTAACATCTGCCTGATAACCGAGCGAATTGGCGGAAATCACACAGTTCTCAATAAAAGCTCCCAGTGATATATAAAGTCCGCGGGCAGTATCATCAACAACATCCAGTTTACGTTTAAAATCTGCTTGCACTTCAAATTGAGTTGCACTCTTTATCTCAACTATCCAGGGTTGAGTATTATGGGAGTTCCCGGCAAGAGTCCCATAGTAAATAATTTTATGAATATCATCTTTCGGCTGTTCCTTTGGAAAACTCTCTCTTGTTGTTGTGCATGACAAAGACATTGTCAGACATGAAACGATGCTTGCGAATAGAGTTGTAATTGTATTAGTTTTCATTTTATTTCTCCTGTTGAAATAAAATTTATCACGTATCTGAAAGTCTGTCGGCCAAAAGGACACTTTCGGACGTCCGAACTTATATTATCAGACGTAAAAATACTAATTTGATTGTTCCAGTTTCTTTAAAGAGGTTCATTTTGTTAAAGATAAGATTTGCGGTTATAAGATTTACGGGGATTATTTAAAAAAAGCTGCTGAATCTTTTTGGGGAAAATTGCGGTAAGCCTAAATGCCTTTTATTCCTTCTTTCTTATATACAGAGGGAGTCAGGCCTGTAATTTTTTTGAAGACCGCGTTAAACGTTGCTTTTGAGTTGAATCCGGCATCCATTGCTATTTTGAGAAGTGAAGTTTCGCTATCGGTATTTTTTATTATTTCTTTTATTTCCTCAACACGGAATGTATTAATAAATCCATAGAAATTCTTTTTAAACTCATCATTTATAATTTGTGAAAGCAAATTTCTGTTGATTTCTATCTCCCGCGCAAGATCACTCAGTGTCAGATCGGGATCACGATAAATTTTATCGTTGTTCATCAGTTCAAGAAGCTGATTTTTGTATTCAAGAGATTGTTTCCTGGTCAAATTCGATTTTTCAAAACGGCTTAAAATACCCGCCGATTATAGCGTGGGTTTTAACAAGCCGCTTCATTGCGTTATCAGCACGAAATGAATATACCGTATCTTTAATCATAAATTTTAAACAATCGGGGCAAACTTCCGGATTTTTTTGAAATGAATTTTTAATTGCTTTTGCCCAGGTACGTGTTTTAATTTTTTTAATCTATGAATAAATGATTCATGGCTCCCGTAAGCCCCAGAATGATATTTATAGCACTAGACACAAGAAAAGCCGCCAGCAAAATGAAAACAAATAAAGTGATGGTAACGATTTTATTTCGTTTTATATCCTTCTTTAATGTTTTTATGAACACTACCTTTCTTAACTCCTTTCAATGAGAACACTCCTCAACACAATCAATCATCAAAATCAGATGAAGCTGTATACTGTTTCTCTAAAAGTTCTCTTTTTGCAGAATCTCCAAGGATGTCATTACCATCTTCCATCAACCAACGCATGTATCTATTCATGTCTTCTCCCGTAGATACCACGGAGCCTTCAGGATAAATGTTCATATAAGGTTCTTTTGTTAGTTCCCCTGATGGTGTATAGGCTTTTGAAATTTTCGCTCCTTTAAAATCCAAATCAAAAGATGTGTGGTTTAAGTTTAAGGGCTTAAAAATATTTTCAGTTGCATAATTCGAAAATTTTTGTCCTGAAACCTGCTGAACCACATAAGCGGCAAGGGCAATCCCATAATTGGAATAGGAAGAAATGTCCCCAGGAGTGTAAATTTGGTTTGGCATGTATTTCCTGACTGAAACCTCCAGAGGTTCCGCCTTGGAAAGGTCATATACTGCAACACCAGAAAGAATGTCTTCAAAGCCTGCAGAATGCGTAAGCAACTGCTTCATTGTGAAATCCTCTTCGAAAGGAGGGAAATCTTCCGGCAGATATCTGGAAACCGGAGCATCCAAATCCAATTTGTTGTTTTCAGCCATTTGAAGTGCTGCTACCGCAACGAAAGTCTTGGAAATGGACCCAATTCTGAAACCGGTTTGAGCACCGTCTACAGGAATTCCAAGTTCTTTGTCAGCAAATCCATAACCGGCAGTAAAATTCTCTTTTCCCCTGACTACCACAGAAACAACAACCCCATTTGCTTTGCCTTCCGAGACCATTTTAGAAAGAGCCCTTTCCAGATAGTCTGGGATACCTTCAAAATCCTCTTGATAAATATTACTATTTGACATAACAACACTTCCCGTAGGTTTCACTAGAAATATGAGCATGGTTCCAATAACTGTAATCAAAAGAACACAGCCCAATAACAAGATCGTTTTCTTATTATTTTTTTTCATTTTCTATTCCTTTATTCCTTCTTCACTGGGCAATACTATATCCCAGGCTCTCTACCCATGCGTACCAAGTGGTGTGGGGGCTGGGGGAGAGATTCCCCCGGCTACCCGATTAGCCATTTGCCTTGAATGCTTCATGAAACATGACAATGCCTTGTGGCGTTTCATCGGAAAACGGTAACGCAAGAAAAAACTCTTGAGGAATTCCCTCGTGTATTAATTCTGGATAATTACGAAAACCGAACAGGTTATAATAATTCGGATCGCCCACAAGGGCACAACCTTGAGCTTTAAGTTCTTTCAGCATAGACAACCCGTTGTTCATAAGCGATTTCCCTATGCCTTGCTTATGATACTCTGGCAATACAGAAATCGGGCCGAGACCGTACCAGTCTATAGTGCCATCTGAAATAGTTATGGGCGAAAAAGCAATATGCCCAACAATTCTACTATCAATTTCTGCCACAAGTGAAACTGTAAGTGCACCTGCTGCACGCAATGCATTTATTATGAATTGCTCTGTGTGGTGGCTGATTGGAAGAGTCTTGAAGGCAGCGATTGTGACTTGTGAAATTTCCTCACTATCTGCAGCGGTATCTTTTCTTATGATCATCTTAGTTCAACTCCGAAAGTAATTTATATAGAAATTTACGTTAAACCTGCAGAGAGTTTATGTAAAAACTCTGCCGGTAATATGACAGATTGAATGTTATTGGCAGCTACAAACAGTATCATTGAGAGAAACCAAAGTTCGCCTGCCGGCTCATTACACGGCCGCTCACGGACATATATATCCTACGCGGCATCACTACATCCTGTAGAAGCGGTATAATAAAAAATCCGGCCTTGACGATGAGTCCACTACAAGTTATAGTTATTTTATTTTTTCATCCGGATAATCACCGGATGAAAAAATAAACTATGTTTTAGAACTGGTACCCTACAGCAAAGCCAAAGTGGCGATATTCAAACTCTTCCACACTGCTTCCGTTTTCAACTTCGCCGTGGTGTGTCTTGTAGTATAATTCTACAAGATAGTTATCCATTATTACAATACCTAGAGATGCACCCCAAAAAATATCACCGGATAAATCTGTTCCCGATCCGAAGTTATTGTCAAAATCATCATTTGCAAACGGCATGGCCCAGCCGAGTCTGAGCGAACTGTAAAAATCAACATTATTTAATCCGAATGGCAGCACAAAATTTACAAGGCCGAATCCTTCATAGAATGACAATTTACCTTCGAAATTGCTATCATCGACTGATCGTGGAAACTGTCCCGAAATACCTCCACCGAAACTGAACATTTTGTTTATTCCCTTTGCATATTCCAATTCTCCCGAAAAACCGAAGTCCATACTTTTTGTCGAGTCAGACCCACTTATAACGACATCAAGCTTGCCGGGCATATCAACACCGGCTTTTATTGCGAATCCTTCACGTGAGTTTAATTCACTTGCAAAAACAGAAATTCCGCTGCAAATTATTAAAAACACCGCCATTGATGTTAACAGTCTGCCCAGCTTTAATTTTCTTTTCATTATACTACCTCATTATAATTTTTTTTAGAAACTGATTGTCTAAACTGAAAATTCTTTAAAACACTCTCCGAAATGTTTCCTTTCTTTTCACATCCTCATCACCCCCTTTTATTATGCCTGACAGAATTATTTCCTCATCTTAACCAGATGAATTACAGTAAACCCCAGACACACAGCAGTACTAACAGGTGCATAAGTGCTCAACGATTTATAACCCATTAGATTATTGCTCGATGATCCGGAGTACGGTATCAGGGTTAAAATTGCGCAGATAAAAAAAATATTTCCTGCAAGCAGACTCTTCATTATTTTCTTCATGAATTCTATCCATCAATCATATCGATTGTTGTTTAATATTTATCATAAACTAATAGGGCTGTCGGCCAAATGGACACTTTCGGACGTCCGAACTTATATTATCAGACGTAAAAATACTATTTTGATTGTTCCAGTTTCTTAACAGAGGTTCATTTTGTTAAAGATAAGATTTGCGGTTATAATTGTTCCGGGAATTATTAAAAATAAAGCGGTTGAATCTTTTTGAAGAAAAATTGCGGTAAATCTAAATGCCTTTTATAACTTCTTTCTTGTACACAGAAGGAGTCAGGCCTGTAATTTTTTTGAAGACAGCGTTAAACGTTGCTTTTGAGTTGAATCCGGCATCCATTGCTATTTTGAGAAGTGAAGTTTCGTTATCGGTATTTTTTATTATTTCTTTTATTTCCTCAACACGAAAAGTATTAATAAATCCGTAGAAATTCTGTTTAAACTCATCATTTATAATTTGTGAAAGCAAATTTCTGTTGATTTCAATCTCACGCGCAAGATCACTCAGTGTCAGATCGGGATCACGGTAAATTTTATCGTTGTTCATCAGTTCAAGAAGCTGATTTTTGTATTCAAGAGATTGTTTTCTGGTCAAATTCGATTTTTCATATTTTATGAAATCTTTTGTTTTATCAGAAGTATCAGTTTCCAAAGCTATTATTGTCTGCTGAAATCCCATATACCCGAAATAGTAGATACAAATCGCACCGGCAAGAGGGATTATTCTTTCAAATGCCAGATTTAAATTTCCGGTCAATCGAAACAGAGTAATAGGAATCATCATTGAAAACGAGAAAGCAAAAAAAATAACAAAATATTTAATCCATGATAAATTTATTTTATCGATTGTCGAGTAATCGGCCTCAATTCTCTGCTTGTATTCATTAACCCGCTTCCAGATAATTACAAGGTATATCCACATGTGAGGTATTGATAGTACGGAAAGAATCTGCGAAGGAGGATATAGCTTTTTATCAGCTATAAAGCTTGTTAAAAGAGCCAGTTTTTCTGGCCCGCTCTTGATATAAAAGGGAATGAGAACAACAACACTTATAACAAAGGGGATCAGCATGAGTTTTTTACGAAAAGAAAATTTGTACCCGGAATCTGTCAGATACTTGAAATAGAGAAGACACAGAGGTCCCAGCAGAAAAGAGAGCGGAGGACCTATGAGTATCAGGTGCGGCATAAAGTAATAGAGATTAGTATAAGTCATAACACCATGACCTATACTAATTGACATTAGCAGCATCAGTAGTGCAAGAATCCGGTTTGCTTTTATGTTTCCGGATTTTATACCCAATATCGCTATAGACAAAAAAACTCCCTGTCCTATCCCCAGCGCTGTGATGATCGATATTATATCAAATTCAATTTTCAAATTTTCTATTTCCCATCATTAAAAGTAACTCTTAGATTTTGCAGATTATAGTAAACGTCAATCAGATTTTCAGTTTCCGAGAGTGATATTTTATTAATTAAAATTTCTTCGGAGCTTTATATCTCCCCCAATATTTCAAATGAGTTAACGAAGTTAAAGTCATTATTCTTTCTATAAAACGAAATCGCATTAATAAATGTATAATGCGGTATAACATGAAATAAAACGGCAAAACTACAATAGATATGATAACAAATTTGATAAATTCATTATCCATCCATGAAAAAGATATGCCTGTAGAAAAATTTTTTATCAGATAAGCTATTGCTGCGGATAATATAATTGAGAATAGATAAAAAAAAGTAACCAAAAATCCATGTGGAGTTTCGATCGCCTCTTTTGGGCAGATATTCATGCAATGCATGCAGCTTTCACATTTAGATGTCCAAAACATTCTTCCGTCCACAACGCTTATTGCATTTACCGGACATTCCTCCAGGCAGCGCATGCACTTGTTACATTCCCGTGATGCAAAATACGACTTCGAGAAATAAAATCTGCCAATAAGGAGATATCCAAGCGTTACTGGTGATATTAAAATATCCTGCACGATATCATATAGAGCTCGATAAACCCGCTTGCCGGTAAGTATTTTTTCAGCAAATCCGGTTACTTTGATTTTCTGTTTTGTATAGATAATCTCTGTACCATCTTTTTCAATTGCAGGATGAAGTGAAATCCAGTTTGATGGTAAATCGACAGGAATAAGACCGACAATTTTGTATCCTTTAATTATCAGCATTAATGAAATAAGGTAATGAAGCACGCCGCTCAGTCCGGGAATAACAATTTTGAATAACCTAACACCGGCTCGTGTGTTTAAAATAAAAGCATCAGCTGTTTCTGTAGAAGGAAACTTGCGAATGAATTTTCGTGTTATTTCCGGGAAATGAAATCCATGCGTCGGAGAGCAGAAACCTACTAAAGTTCCGGCAGATGGAGAAACTATATTCTCAACTTCTGTTTTACTGATATCAACCATGCTTGATTTGATCCCGAGTTTATCGGCAGTTTCACAAAACCATGTAGCGCAATGTTTTGAATTTCCTGTTCCTGAAAAATAATAAACTATAAGCTGATTATATTTTTTATTCATGATCACCATGCCTGTAAGTTATGATACATATTTCTTTGAATAAACCCTTTTTTCTGTTACGTGAATGATAACTTTTCTAAACTCGTTGGTGTTACCCATGTCACTACCATTTATGCTTTAAGCCATGCTCTATAAAAAAATTGGAACGTAGCGGAAACGTTAGAACGAGTTCAATTCAACAAACCATCTGGACAAGAATCATAATTAAGATTATTTTTTATCTTAAAGAAATATCACAGTTGACAAAATGTCAACTGTGATATTTCTTTAAGTAAATCAAATTTTCCAGTATTGACCAATCCGTTTGTGATTTAAAACTCTCTGCGGTTTGATGTAAATACCTAATATCAAAAAACAACTGAGGAGAAAGTGATGCATAACATCGTAAAATCAGCCCTGGTCTACTTTGCCATCGTGTTTACCTTGGCTTTTGCCATGGGCATCGTGCGGGTGTTGGTGTTGATTCCCCGTATCGGAGCATTACCAGCCGTACTGATTGAATTGCCACTTTTACTGACTGTTTCCTGGCTTGTTTGCCGCCGCGTAACTAAGCGATGGGCCGTGCCAGCCCGCACAGGACCCCGCCTGAAAATGGGTTTGCTGGCCTTTTCCATCTTAATGATTACTGAGGCAGTCATGAGTGTATGGCTCTTTGGTCGCCCCTTCGGAGCCTTCCTGGCAGATCTTTTAACACTTACCGGTATCCTGGGGCTAACGGGGCAAATGTTTTTCGGCTTGATTCCATGGATTCAGACAGGCTCTAAGACAGCACCACCCTCAGCTTGACCTGAACAACTTTAAAAATCCATACTGAAATAGCATTATCTGTTACTACTCACATTTCTACATCCATCAGATCCACTAAGACTGAAGAGCTGTAGAAAATTTCCTGTTCCACAGCCTTCAGCGACAACGAGAGTAGACTATTATAAATTATAAAATGTTTAGTAATTATTACTGAATAATATTCATAATAAAAAGAAATCAAATGATAAATCAAAAGAATAATTTTAAGATCATTAAATTCATCAATATTATAATCAATATAACTGCACTGATTATTACCACAATTTTCTGGTATTTAGTCCGGATAAAAATTGCCGATGCTTCTCTAATAAACAAATTTTCTGAGAAGAGTTTGTTTGCATCCACCTATGGTTTTATGGCCGCTGATATCTTTTGAGCAATACCATTGCTCTTTTTTAGCATTATCGGTCTGGTCAAAAATAAATTTTGGTTTCCAAAGCAACTTTACCTGCACCTGACCAGAGGTGCTTAAACAAGAGTGGTGTTATCGGGGGAAAAGAGATTCCAAGGGTCTTCATTAAGCAACAGGCATTGATGAAATTCAAACCTGAGGACAAGCAGTGGAAAGAGGCTCAAGCAGGGCAAAGTTTCACTGATATATTACATAATGGAAAAGGCTCAATGCTTATAAAGATTCTTTCTATGATAAATGTTGTTAATGCGCATGAAGATAAAATAGATACTGAAACAAATAGGTGGACCTTATTTTTGGAATGTTCTTGACAGATATATATAACGGAGTTTTAATTGCTGAGATTAAATCATAAAGGCGGCTCGGATGCTGGATTTTGTTAAAGGGATGTTCCTGCTCAGGGATTGACTTTGGACAATTTTTTTATTTAAAAAATTTTCGCAAATTAGTTACTTCAAGTCTATCCTTCAGTTATACTCTGCGTACACAGAGCAGGTCATCATATTCCATAATTACAATAATTAAACTCAGATAAACGGGAATCCGGATATTATTTAATTTCATATTATAATCCGGTTCCGGGATTTTCTGAAATTTTATAATATTATAGAGGAATAAAATGTCAAGAAGTGACAGGAAATACATAAATGAGCATAATACTTTTATTTGTGAAAAATGCAGCAGATCTGTTGCAGCAGCTCTATCCGGTACGTTGAATAGAAATCATTGTCCCGAATGTCTCTGGAGCAGGCACGTGGATCTACGTACTGGTGACAGGATGTCTGTATGTAAAGGCGCAATGGAACCTATAGGTATATGGGTAAAGGATGATGGTGAATGGGCTATTATTCATAGATGCGTGAAGTGCGGTTTTATCAGATCTAATAGAATTGCCGGAGATGACAATCATACCAAGCTGATTCAACTTGCAACTAAACCGGTTAAGATGTTTCCATTTCCTTATAACGCGACTGCATGTGAAGTTATTGAAGTGATAATGGCAGAGGCGACGAAATGAAACTCGAAGATATAGGATGGAACAGTTTTTTAAAAGAGCAGTTTGCGGACTGGTGCGGGGCAGGGTTTATACCCGGGCGGGTAATCGGTGAAGCCGGGCATCTATATTTTGTAGAGACTGAAAAAGGGAGATCTGATGCTGTAATATCGGGGCATTTTCAGTATACAGCCGCCGGACCGGGCGACTACCCGGCAGTGGGGGACTGGGTACTTATGAGGGGTGAAAGTGATCCGCAGATTATTGAAAAAATTCTTGAAAGGGAGAGTGTTTTTTTACGGCGGGCTGCGGGTAAACGAAGTGAGGAGCAGGTCATAGCGGCAAACATTGATATAATGTTTATAGTTGCAGCGCTTGACGGCGGGCGAAATTTTACCCTGCGTGGTCTTGAACGTTATATAGTAATGGTGAGTGACGGAGGCGCAGATCCGGTAATTATATTAAACAAGTGTGACCTGTGTTCTGAAAGTGAAAGGGACAATTTTACAACCATGGCCAGGTCTGTTTCAGGTGACATACCGGTGTTTATGGTGAGTGCTCTGACCGGAGAGGGGATTGAGCATATGAACAGTCTCCTGGCCCCGGGAGTTACCGCCGCTTTTACCGGTCCTTCTGGAGCGGGGAAATCAGCTCTTATCAATCAGCTTATTGGGAGAAGTGTTCAGAAAACTGGTGTACTACGTGAGGATGATAAGCGTGGGAGGCATACAACTACCAGCAAAGAACTTTTTTTTCTGAGCAGCGGAGCAATGGTTATAGACACTCCCGGTCTCCGGGAGCTGCGACCCTACGGAGATACTGAATCACTTGATTCGGCTTTTACGGAAATTGCCGGTGCTGCCGATGGTTGCAGATTTAATGATTGTACTCATACTAATGAGCCGGGCTGTAGTGTTCTCGGGCTAGTAAGCGACGGCATAATTGAATACGCAAGATATCAGAGCTATATAACCATAAGGGGCGAGATTGAATCTTTCAGTTTGATGAAGAGTGAAAAGGGGAGGATGGCCAGGAAATCGAAGGAAAAGTCTATATCAAAAATTATAAAGAAATACCACAGGGATTTCAAAGAGTAATTTCGGGATCCGTAGTACGGTAATATATTCTCATCTTTTTCGGTATTAATTACTGAACATATATTTAAATGTAAAAATTATACATCCCTGCATACTTTAGCGGCGGGGATGTATAGATCTTTTTGATATAAGAATTTGCTCCGCAGAAAATGTTAAAAAAAGACTGAAGATCGATACCACAGTTGAAAAGTACTTCATAAATACCATCTATCAAGAGACTTAATGAACGTTAATCCCTTATGTTGAGCTCAACATAAGGGGTTAGAGTTCAAACCGTTACCGCTTTTATGCAATGTTGCAAGTATACCCGGCTGAAACTCTTTACCTTTAAGCTTTGCTGAAGATATAAGTATACATTATGCAGGAGAGATTAAAAGACCAGCCGAAGAGGCGTTTACGGGCACATGAGAGGCACAGCCTTGACTTTCAGGTGAACGGCACAATTAAAGTTAATCCACAATCAGGGCAGATATGCCTTTGAAATCCATTTTTAAACTCGCTACCCCAGGAGTACTTCCTCGCTTTGCTCAGGGCGCGCATTGTACAAGTTTTTTAACTTCATCGACTTTATCTTCATCGAGAGGACCATAAAGTTTTTCAAACCTATATGGATATATTTTTTCGAATTCGGGCCAGTGCTTTATCCAGATCGTTTTATATTGGTTCCATCTTTCAAGAGCTGGTTTGTATACTGGTTTTTCTTCGCAAAGAGATTCGTAGTACATATAACTTATACGATGGAATTTTGTTTTAAATGAAATTTTTTGAGAGGAAGAGGGGTAGGAGAAAAAAAATGTTTTAAAGAACGATTGATCAGGTTCACTACAAAAGCGGTGGCCGATACGTCCGGGCAAATACGAGAAGTAAATAAAAACTGTAAGATACCGGTCGTAGCGGTCTCCGCGAAAGTTTTGTTTAAAACTAAAAGTCACCCGGCACGACTGTTTTAAACTGAAGCAAGTTTTGAATATAAATCAAAAGTGGCGGTCGCAGCGTCCGCAGGAACTTACAATGAGTTCGTCAGCTGGTATAAGTTGTGGATGTGGCTGATGCGGAGGTCGCCAGATTTGTTTGTACGGGGTGTTCGGATTTAATTTTATTCACAGAAAAAGTATACAAGGAACCGTTAATTAAATTTTTACAGTTCCATTCTTTCCGGTACCGGGTAATATTAATTATAATTCTTTCTACTGATCTTTAACCTGCCAATATCCAGTCTTGTCAGAACCAATACGAAAAATAATTTCCTTATCCTGAAGCTGTTTGATATTACGGGTTATTGTTCTGCGCGATTTATTTAATCTCAGTGCAATATCATCGAGGGTTATTTTGGGATCGCTTTTAATCAAATTTACAATGCCATTTACAGTGTCATTTACAGTGTCATGATTATCTTTCCTTAATGGCTCTCCCTGGCGCTTTTGGAGCGTTGAAAGAATTTCATTAAGCATAAATTCGATAAAAACTCCGCAATCTCCTGAATTTGTACTTTGACCAATCGCATCATAATATTTTTGCTGGTTCTGAAAAACCATATTTTCGACCGGTAAGTACTCAAATACAGGATGCAGTTTACTTAGTATAAGCGACTGCCACAATCTCCCCAGTCGTCCGTTTCCATCGATAAAAGGATGTATAAATTCAAATTCGTAATGGAAAACAGAGCTTTTAATCAGCAAATGATCGTCCGATTTTTTTAACCAGCCGAACAGATCATTCATCAAGGATTGAACACGTTTTGCCGGGGGGGCGACATGAACTGCTTTATCGCCCGCGAAGACACCAACACCGCCAGTCCGATAATGACCTGATTTGTCGATCAGAGCATCCATCATCAAAGAATGAGCCTTAAGCATATCTTTTACATTATAAGGATCTAAGGAAGAAAAAGCATCATATGTCCTAATTGCATTTTTCACTTCCTGAATCTCACGCGGGGGTGCTACAACATGCCTCCCTTCGATAATATCGGTTATAAGACTTTCTGATATCGTGTTTCCTTCAATTGCCAGAGAGCCATGAATAGTTTTAATACGGTTAATTTTTCGAAGCAGCAAACCATCTTCCTGTTCCATTCGAATGACATACCGCTCGATTTGTGCTGAAATATCGGCAATCAAATTAATCGACTTTGCGCTTATGCTGAATGGCGGTTTATAATTTGATTTCATAACCCAATTCCTTGAATTGTTTCTTTTAGTATATCATCAGTTTTAGATATAATTAATCAATACTCACTTCGCTGATTTATATCACACCTGATAATTACATCAGTATTTACTATAGGGTCAAGTTTAATTTTTTGATGTAGGAAACTGCATTAAATCTGCAGAGAGTTTATGTAAATACTTTGCAGGTAAAAAGACGGAATGGTAGAGATCAGCTACGACTCATACTTCTACATCCATAAGATCCACAGCTGCCGTTGTACCGGGGAAAACTCTCTGTGCCGTAATCTCTGCATCACACCTCATTTTAAGAGTTAGATATCTGGCGGCATCAAAATGCGTCAGCACAAGCTTTTTTGCACCAGCCTCCAGCGCTATTCTGGCAGCTGTTTCCGGATTAAGATGGGGCCACTCAATGTTCTCTTCTCCCGGAAGAAACGCGCATTCGGTAATAAGAAGATCCGCATCCCGCCCGAGTTTAACGGCATTTTCACAGTAACCTGTGTCTGTACAGAAAGTAACTACACACCCGTCAATTGTAATGCGATATCCCAAACAGGGATCGGAATGTAGTAGAGTAAGAAAATCCAATTCAAAAGGTATGGCATCTTTATCGGCTGGGAGCTCCAGAACCTCTGCAGTGTACTTCAGTTCATTAAGCGGCACTGTAAAAGGTTTGTTTACAAAATGAGTAATTACATCGCGGGTACCATCCTGCCCGACGATGAAGAGACCGCTGCTGCAGTTTATCTTCGAAAGCCCGTGCAGCCCCGATATATGATCCATATGGAAATGACTCAGAAAAAGATATACCGGTTTTGTCCCGTCTATATATTTATCAAGTTTAAAAAAACCGCTGCCGGCATCAAAGACTATATCGTATTTTTCAGTTTTAACAATTACACATAGAGTATTTCCTGTTTCTGTTTCAAACCAGCCGTTGGTCCCGAGAAATATTACATTCATATTTTCTACCTGTTTGAAGACTATGAATCCCCCCGTTTCGCTCCGCTTAACATCCCCCTTTGTTAAAGGTGGTTAAAAGGTACAAAATGCAAAACCCTCTTTATCAAAGAGGGTGGCCACATCGCTGTCGGAGCCCGCCGAAGTAACCGGGAGATCTCAAAGTCTAAATTACTAAATATTTACTAAAAAACAATTAAACAGACAATCACCTCTCACCCTAAGATGAAAAATCTATACTGTAAAGTTTATTCCCTATGAAATAAAAAAGCATTTCATTCTGTACAATAAAACTGCTGCAGTATTTTACTATTCTATATGAATTCTGATTTCCGAATCTTGTGTCTATCTCCACAGCGTGCAGAGATCCGTCATCGAAACTGACAATAAATGAATCATCCCTGTTGGGATAGAAATCTATTGCAGTTATTGTTTTGTCAGGAGAGAAAACCAGTTTCTTTGACATTGTATTAATAAAAAACGGAAGCTGATCCTTCTTGCCAATCCATTTAACATATACATTGTTTTTTTCATTCGAAAGAAAAACTTTCCCTTTAAGTTTCCGCATGGGGCCCAGTTTAAGTGCCGCAATCTCCCTGCTGTTCCATATGGGAAATATGCTCTCTGACAGTTTTTTTGATTTTTTAACAAGATCAATTACATCTGTATACTCGTCATTAAGTTCAGGTTTCGGACGTTTCGCACCTTTTTTTTTCGGATCAGCTTTTTCGGCTGGAATGTATCGCAGGATCTCTTCAGATTCTAATTCGGAAAGTACAAGCAGCGGAAAACAGACTTCAACGAGCTGTTCCTGTACCTTAATATATTTTATCCATTGACGGTACCCCTCTTTCTCAACCTTCACTGTATAGTTTCCCGGTTTTACATTCTGAACAAGCATGTTTTTATCAAGAATACCCGCAGATTTTTTAAGTTTGCCGTTTAACAGAACAGATGCGCCTGATTCATTATTTGAAATAAATATCCCGCCGGTCTTTACAATTTTAAAATTTTCCGATAAACGATAACCGGATGAATACAGAATTATTAAAGGTATAACAATAAGAAATACTGCAAAAAGTCCCAACATATATCTAAACTGCTTTTTTGGTGTCATATAATCTCCCCCACATTATTCCGAACGATGTTTTGGTGTAACCCAGAAGCCCATATACCTGCCGAACATCAGCCTGGTCTGAGCATCCAAAGCCGGGATAGCGCCGAATATAGTTATTGTAAACGGTACAAGCAGCCATTGTATAATATGATAAAATTTCTTCGGTCTTTTTTTCGTTTCCGGGATGCTAGGCATAAGGCTTACCGCAACCATTGAAGACAGAATAAGATTACTCATTGTGATCATCATAATATCACGTGTAATATAGGGGAGACTGAAACTCACCATTGTTGTATTAAACTCTCTACCGCCCAGAATTATCGGGAGCCAGCCGAGAAGAAATATCATAAGAGGATTCGTCGCCAGAGACCAGTAGCCGTCAACATTTATCGCGAAAATTTTGAACTTCTCCCATTTAGGAATATTCTTATTTTTAGAGAAATTAAACATTACATAAGCAAAATTCTCCACTCCATAAGCCCATCGCTGCTGCTGCTTATATATATTCTTCATTGTCTGCCAGAATGAATTAGCAAGCGGTGCATCCATCGAGACCGGATAAGCCATGGGAGTTACAATATAATCCCCATCAAATTTCATGTAGCAATTCCAGAATATTCTTGAATCCTCACTGACCATATTGCTCTGCCAGTAACCGACTTTATACAGAGTACTGAACGGCACTGAATGAGAACTGAAAGTAGCCATCCGCTTCTGACGCTCCTGCTGAACCATTTGCCAGAAAGTTCCGGAGAAAGCAACAACCCGCGATATGGCAGGTGCTTCAAAAATATTATTATTAAAAACCGGAACCGGCTGAAAAGATGTATTATACGGTTTTTCGTTAGCAAGAAACATCCATGTTAGACATGAAAAATACTGGCTGTAAACGACAGTATCTATATCAAATGCCGAAACAAGAACATCATCATAGGCTATCTTTTTTTTATCCAGAATCAGTTTTCGAGCCTCTTCCGCCGCGTATGAAATGTTTGAGCCCTTACCTGCCATTTCACCTTCAATTCCGTCGGGATGAACTGTAACTATAAAATGACCAAACAATTTCCCGTATTTTTCCTTCATTCTGTCGGCAATTCCCAGAGGCTCTTCCCCGGCCCTCTCCTCTGCCGCAAGAACAACGATCAGACGTTTACTATTATATTCACAATCAAGAAGAGATTTCAGAGTTTTATCAATGAGCTTTTCATCCTCTTTGTAAAATGGAAGCATGATCATATGATATATGTGATCATATTTAAAATGAACAAGCTTCTCCGTCCAGTTAACGGACATATGCTCCTTTATACGCTTCCAGTTTGCTTTTAAATGGAGTGAAAGGTATGCAGTTTTCAAAAGCCAGAACACATCAAAGGCAATTATGAACATTGCGGTATAGATGGGGATCAGATAAGAACATACAACAGCCAGTATTATCGTAAGCCATGATAAAAATCCAGGGAGTATTTCATAAAATCTATAGAGCAGATAATCTCTGCCGGAAAGCTCATCCCCCTTGCCGATCCTGTAATTCTCGTATATGTATTCCTTTGACACTTTGCTTCTCCCTCTGTTTTATCAATTTAAACATTCAATAATTAATAAGGTACAATTTTTAGAACAGGCATTTATTGATTCATACCTAATAATACGATAATCATACTTATTATAATTATCTAGTTTAAAAATGCAGTATTCTGTCAAGAATTTGTATAAATTTACAATAATAATTCCAGTAACTACTCGTAAACCGGCGGTAAAATTACTAACCGCCTTGACAAAAAATATCTTAAATAGTATAATTATTTAAATATCTATTCATTAAATAATTAAATAAGGAGTTTTTATGAAACGTACTTTTATTGCAATATTTGGAGCGTTACTGATTACTCTGACAGGTTTTATTGCCGTTAATGCCCTGTCGGTAAACCAGTCTGTCGAAAACGTCAATATTAGAGATGCCAATGATAAACCTGCTTCGATTCCGGATTTAGGCTCAAAAGTTCTTACAATCGTATATGGAGATTCCGATGCATCCGATTTCAGCGATCCTTTATCAGATGCTCTTAAAGCGAAGAATTTTCCTGAAAGCAAAAACAGAGGGATTGGTATTGCCAACCTTAAAGATTCGCCAGCACCTAACTGGATAATACGTAAAATAGTACAGTCAAAAATAAAAAAGTATAACGCTACAATTCTTACAGATGTTGACCTGACTTTTCCCGCGTCATGGGGTCTTGGAGACTGCAACAATAAATCGGTGTTTATTGTTATAGGAAAAGATAAAAAAGTAAAATATATTAAATACTTTTCAAAAAACAATCTTCCATCTCAGAACGATATTAACACTGTTGTTAATCTTGTAGACAGCCTGGTTAAATAGTAATTATATAAAGCCCTTTCCTCACGGAAGGGGCTTTATTGCCTCGGGCTTCACCTGTCAGCTTCATTGGATATGCCGCTTCTTAAAAACATTTTGACAAATAACAATCCGTCTAAACCATGTAGAAAATTTCATCAGAAATCCATAATGGTATCTTTATCTGCAATAATTAATAGTCATGAAATTTTAATATATCAACGGTGAGGTCAAAACAATGAAAGTAACGGATGAAGTCTACTCATATATATGGAAAGGAGTTTTTGAAAACAACTGCAACAGCTTCTACTTCGGTGAACCGCTCAATATTCTCTTCGATCCGGGTCTTAAGAACTACACAGATACTCTCCTTAAGCAGATGGAGGATGATGGTATAGATATTGAAAAGATAAGTTTTGTATTAAACACTCACAGTCACCCGGACCATTTTGAAGGAACTGTAAATTTTACAAAATATGACATCCCGGCAGGTATGCATAAGGACGAAATTAAATTTCTAAATGAACAGGGTCCTCTATTCTTCCAGATGATGGGGATGCAGTTCCCGGAGGTGAAATTCGACATTGAGCTCGAAGAGGGATATCTGAAAATTGGAGATATCGAACTTGAAGTATACAAAACTCCGGGACACTCACCGGCATCTGTATGCATATACTGGAAAGAAAAGAAAACACTTATCTGCGGTGATCTCATCTTCAACAACAGTTTCGGAAGAGTAGACTTCCCCGGAGGAAATGCCGCACAGCTCAAAGAGAGCATAAAAAGAATATCAGAACTGGACATTGAATATCTTCTTCCGGGGCACATGGAGATAGTTGCAGGAAAAGAGAACGTGCAGAAAAATTTCAAGCAGGTGATGGAGTACTTTCAGCATTTCTAACCGCCCCCTCCCCTATCCGCCCTACGGGCACCTTTCCCCATGTGATGGGAGAAAGGAAAGACATACTATTTCAAATTCTTCTCCTCCCATCACATGGGGGAGATGTCGCATCGCGACAGAGGGGGCGGATAAGTTTTACGGTACAAACCTCTTCACCAGCGGAATCCTTCTCCCGATACCAAATGCTTTTGATGTTACTTTCAGTCCCGGTGCTGCCTGGAATCTTTTATACTCATTTAAGTTTATAAGGCGAAGAACAAAATCAACGGTTTCCCTGCTGTATCCGCGCTTTTCAATTTCACCGGCTGACATGCGCTGTTCTATGTAGAGTTCAATTATGCCGTCGAGTATATCATATGGAGGAAGCGAGTCCTGATCTTTCTGATCAGGTCGAAGTTCAGCAGATGGGGCTTTGTCTATAGTTTCACGGGGAATAAGGTCACGCCCTGCTCTTCTGTTTATATGCTCAGATAATTCATATACAAGAGTTTTAGGCAGATCGGAAATTACGGCAAGTCCGCCGCACATGTCGCCGTACATGGTGCAGTAACCGGTTGCGAACTCGGACTTATTACCAGTGGTTAACAGCAGTGCTCCGGTTTTGTTGCTCACCGACATAAGAAGTGTCCCCCGTATTCTCGCCTGAATATTCTCTTCGGTAACATCTTCAGGCATTCCGATGAAAACACCAGCAAGATCGGTGTTGAACTGATTATAAAGATTTCCAATTGGAATTGTATCAATTTTCATACCTAAATTCTCTGCCAGCTTATACGAGTCATCAACACTGCCTGACGACGAATATACAGAGGGCATTGTAATCCCTGAAACATTTTCAGCACCCACAGCATCGCATGCGATAGCAGCAGTAAGAGCCGAATCTATTCCGCCGCTTAGTCCAAGCAGACACTTTTTAAAACCGGATTTATGCATGTAATCTCTCACACCCAGAGCAAGTCCTTTTCGTATATCCTCAATATCATCAATCTCCATCTGCAGCTCATCTCCACGGTCAAGTTCAAAGATGAGCAGATCCTCTTCGAAACTTTTTGCATGAGCATAAATTTTTCCTTCGGAATTGATACAGAAGCTGTTGCCGTCAAAAATCAGACTGTCGTTGCCTCCAACCTGATTTGCGTAAACCACTGAGATCGAATCGGCTGCCGCGAGACGGGAGAGCATCTCCATCCGCACCTGCCTCTTCCCCTTAATATATGGTGAGGCGGAGATATTAATTATAACCTCAGCGCCCTTATCAACCAGAAGCTTAACGGGATCGGCATGATACCTACGCTGTTCCATAAACCTGCTGTTATCGGTATTAAGAGCAGACCATATATCCTCACAGATTGTAATTCCGATTTTGTGTCCCATGAATTCCAGAATTGAAGATTTCCGCGATGATGAAAAATATCTGTACTCGTCGAAAACATCATAACCTGGAAGAAGCGTTTTATCCTGCCTGAATATAATTTCGCCTTTCTGAATAACAGCTGCAGAATTATAAAGCATCGGTGAATTCTCCACATCATAATCTACAAATCCGATCACCATGGCGCACTTTACATTGCGGGAGTATTCTTTTATCGAATCCATTGAACGGAGATTATCATCCACCAGCTTGCTGCTCTCCAGGAGATCCATGGGAGGATATCCGATAGTGGACATCTCGGGAAAAATTACAACGTCTGCGCCTTTCGACTCCGCATCTTTTATAAATGAAATTATCTTATTTTTATTACCTTCAATGTCTGCAATTACAGGATTTATCTGAGCTACTGCTATTTTCATATATTATACTCCTCTCCGCCCGCCCCATCCGCCCTGCCGGGCACCTTCCCCATGGTGAGATGGAGAAGGATATAAAGGGATATGTTTAAGCATCTAACGGAATAGTGCTGTCGCACTCAACAACAATTCCAACGGCTTTGTTTAAATTCATGTAAACTATTCATTGTTTTAAGTATATAAACATTAATGAGGCTTTTAAAAAAACAAGTTAATTTTACTCTGCCCATATATAGGCTGCAATTTATTTTTGAAGGCACAGCGCTTAGCATACACGCCCCTGAAAATAATTCGCTGCACCATATAGATACAAACAAAATGGTGACTTTATGAGCAATGACAAAAAATTTTCGATTGAAGAGATAATCAGCAGTGAACTGATCTCAACATGCTATCAGCCTCTCATATCAATAAAAAGAAAACAGATAATCGGTTTTGAGGCATTAAGCCGGGGTGTAAAAGAAAGCGACGGATCTCTTATCTCTCCCGGAATTCTCATTGAAGAAGCGGAAAAATACGGGCTCATTCTGGAACTCGACCGTCTCTTCAGAAAAAAAGCACTGGAAAATTTTAAGGATTATCATACACATAACAGACAAGCTGTTCTTTCTATAAATCTTGACAGCTCCGCCATCTGCACAGGGCTCGGATCAAAACACTTCCTAAAAAGTGTTGAAAAATACAGAATTGACCCATCGTGCATAATAATAGAAATTCTTGAATCGGAAGTTGAGGATATAAATATACTTGTAGATTTTGTTACTCATTATAGATCACAGGGATTTATGATAGCCATGGACGACTTTGGAGCAGGATTTTCCAATTGGGACAGAATCATCAAACTCAAACCCGATATAATCAAACTCGATATATCAATAATACGTGATATAGATTCGGACTTTCTGAAGCAGGAAGTTGCCCGTTCCCTGATTAAGCTATCGCATAACACGGGATCGCTGATAGTTGCAGAAGGGATAGAAACAGAGGGTGAAGCTCTTAAGATGCTTGAATTGAACGCGGATATACTTCAAGGATTCTTCCTTGCAAAACCTATGCAGATTGAAAAACTTAATATAAAAACAATTAATACGAAAATTAACGATGTGTCTATATCATTCAGAGAGGCCCGAAATCTCCGCCTAAAAATTCAGGAATCCGAACTTAAAGAGTTCAGCGCTCTTACTGACAGAATAATAGAGAACCTCAAAAACAGCGACACATATCTTCCGGAGCAGATACTCATAGACACTGCAGTGGGATTCAGCGGAATTGAGTGCATATACATCCTTGATGAATGCGGCATTCAGATAAGTGAAACCGTAGTTAATATCAGCATCAAAAATTACCGCAAAAGCCGCATTTTTCACCCCGATGATATTTACAGCGATCAATCCAACAAGGATTATTATTTTAATCTTGTAAACGGTTATGACAGATTCATCTCCGAACCTTACATTTCCACAGCTACGGGGAACCTCTGTATAACAATATCAAGAAAATATCAGAGCAGAGAGGGGGAGAAAAGAATACTCTGCGTAGATATTAAGAAATGAACAGGATTTAATGATTATCATGATCAGCATGTTAGACACAGGTGAACCTATCATACTTTTTTTGTTTAATATTATATAATAGATTTTTTAAACTTTTGCGGATATTTTTCCATACTCATGTTTTCTTTCTAATAATGCTCTTCTCCGCGCCGCAGATTGCGGAGGAGAAAGAATATCGCAGGTTTTTAAGCAGCAGCCGGAACCACCCTGAAATCAATTATTAAAAATCAAAAACTTGACATTTCAAGGGTTATTATTAATTGTGAAAGTTTACTATAAACAGATGCTGTCAGCAGAGGAGAAGCAGATGATCCCAATAAAAAAAATGAAAGAGCTTACTGCGGTTGAACTCGATCAACTTTTCAACAGATTCGGAGAGGACTTCAGCTCTATCATGATAAATACTGTTGTTCCTATTGTTAACGATGTAAAACTTAACGGTGAAGAAGCAGTCAAAAAATATACAGAGAAATTTGACGGCGTGAAACTCGAAAGCGTAATAGCAACTCAGGAAGAGATTGACGAAGGTCACAGAAATACCCCTAAAGACGTACTTGAAGCTTTTATGAAAGCTAAGGCCAATGTTGAAGAGTTTCATAGAAGACAGCTTAAAGAGAATTCAATATATACACGCGAAGATGGAATAACACTTGGCGTAACATATCAGTCCATAGAAAGCGCGGGAATCTATGTCCCCGGCGGAAAAGCGTCATATCCTTCATCTGTACTTATGGGAGTAATTCCCGCACAGATTGCCGGAGCAAAAGATATAACTGTAATAACTCCTCCTAATAAAAGCGGAAAAGTGCCGGATATTATTTACGCAATATGCAAAGAGTGCGGAGTTAAGAATATAATCAAGTCAGGCGGAGCACAAGGCATTGCATTTGCCGCATTCGGGTCTGATAAACATAAAAAATCCGACATTATCGTCGGTCCGGGGAACATCTTTGTTACAGCCGCAAAAACTTATCTCTTCAGCATGGGTGTAATACAGATCGATTCAATGGCCGGCCCCAGCGAAGTTCTTATAATCTCAGATGAAAAATCCGATCCTAAATGGGTCGCATGGGATCTGCTCTCTCAGGCAGAACACGAAGAGCGCGCGCTTGCAGTTCTTGTGACAACTTCAGAGCAGCTTGCTCTTAAAGTGAAAGAAGAGATAATAAAAGATATAGAATCAGGCTGCGGTCGTCATGAAATAAAAAAGACAGCAATTCAGAATGGTATTATAATAGTAACAGACTCACTTGATGAAGCGATTGAGTTCAGCAACCAGTACGGCCCGGAACACATGGAGTTTATGGTGGATAATCCCCTTGAGTATATCGGAAGGATTAAAAACGTAGGGTCTCTATTCCTGGGACGATACGCTCCAGTTGCAGTGGGAGATTACTACTCAGGGACAAATCATATTCTCCCGACAGGTGGCGCTGCGAGATTTTCATCGGGAACGTCAGTCGAAACATTTTTAAGACGTACGACCTTTCAGCTTCTTGATGAAAAGTCGCTGAAGACAACATTGCCCTATGTTAAACTTATGTCCAAATACGAAGGCTTTGATGACAAGCATGGCGGATCTGTAGAGATCAGATTTAAAAAGTAATTTAAGCGGAGAAAATAAATGAGTACAAAAGCATGGTTAATTCTGGAAGACGGCACGGAATTTGAAGGGAAGATGTTCGGCTACGAAGATGAATCTATCGGAGAGGCCGTATTCAACACTTCAATGAGCGGTTATCAGGAGATTCTCACCGATCCTTCATACAGCGGACAGATCATTACCATGACCTATCCAATGATAGGGAACTATGGAGTAAACAAAGAGGATGTGGAATCGGACAGAATTCATGTTGCGGGCTTTGTAGTTAAGGAGTACAGCAGAACATATTCGAACTTCAGGGCTACAGGCTCACTGGGTGATTACCTGAAAGACGGTAAAATTCCCGCTATCGAAGGGATCGATACAAGAATGCTCACCCGTCACATAAGAGACAAAGGTGCAATGAGAGCCGGTATATTTTTTGATAAAAAAGATGCCCGGGACAAACTGATGGCGCACCCTTCTATGGAGGGTCTTGACCTTGCATCGAAAGTATCATGCACATCAAAGTACTGCTTCGGTGAAAATAAAACCGGGAATCCAGAAATTGCAGTATTTGATTTCGGAGTAAAAACAAATATACTCAGACTTCTGAACAGTTCCGGATTCAACGTTACCGTATATCCCGGAACTACCCCTCTGGCTGAAGCGATGAACAATGGAGCAAAAGGGGTATTCCTCTCAAACGGCCCCGGCGACCCGGCAGCTGTTGTTTACGCAAAGACTCTTGTTGAAGATGTAATGAGAGAGGGAGTTCCGTGTTTTGGAATATGTCTGGGACATCAGATTATGGGGATCGGATTCGGTGGAACAACATACAAGCTGAAGTTCGGTCATCGAGGCGGTAACCAGCCTGTAAAAAATCTCGAAACAGGGACTGTTGAAATCACATCCCAGAATCATGGATTTGCAGTGGATATAGACTCACTGAAAGATAACAGCGATGTGGAAGTTACACATATCAATCTTAATGACAACACTGTTGAAGGGATTCAGCATAAAAAATACCCGATATTTTCGGTACAGTATCACCCTGAAGCAAGTCCGGGACCGCATGATTCACTGTATCTTTTTGATAAATTCAGAAAAATGGTTTCGTAAAAACAAACTACTCATTGTCCCACAGGCCGGCTTCATAAGCGAGCCTGTTGAGGGCAATTTTAAGCTTTTTATTCCGCTCCTCCGGAGGTGGGAAATCTATCGCAGAATATTTATTCATCGCACCAATTGCCCGATCAAGAGTAGTTTCCCCCTTTTCATCATTAAAGTAGCTCATAATAAGAGATCTTCCGCTTATACTAATGGGATGCTCAATCAGAGCTTCCGCGGCACCAAAGAGAGCTTCCTTGAATTCTTCTTTTCCCAAAACTCTATCCTCTAAAATAGATATAACATATCACACAGACATTGTCCATAAAAAAATAAACTTATCTACAGCTATTTAAACACAGCTCTCGAAACTGAACATTTAATTAATTCCTTCTTATTTTTTAAGTATATAATCATTATACTATTTTCGCTGCTCAAGAGCGATCACTTTGGTGCTATCGAAAGTTACGCGAAGGATTTCTCTGTCTCCCCATTTCTCCCCCATTGTGACACCTCCGCCGAAGGCACTCCCGCTATGCATTGTACCCAAACCAAGCCCTAAGGAAACATTAGATTTTTTCTCTTCATATACCCATGTCTCGGTCACATCACTGTCAGTGGTCAGAGTAATGATCCGTTGGGGATCTCCAAGGGCCATTCGGGTCATCTCGCGTGTAAATCCTATCTCCACCTGCCCGGCACGAACTTTTTTCTGTACATCACCAGGCCATGAGTTAAATGTAGCCTGATCGTTGCTAATCCGGCTGTCTATACTTGCGCAGCCTGCCATTATTGCCAGTATAGATATGACAAGAAGCAGGGCGAGTTTACCTGTAATAAAAGTTTTAATTTTGCTGCTGCCCCCGTTTATCGGGATAAGACGGCCCATTCCCGTGGTTGAATACTCTAATTTAATCTGCATAATTTTATTCCCCTATAAGTGTATAGATACTAAGTATTTCCGCCAAAACAAGTTTTTGTAATTTTTTTATCTCATGACACATCTGATTTTCCACCATCTCCCGGAATTCATTTAGTGATATTTAAAATAAAAGATCGTCATTCATCTTTTGCCGATGGATTAGATGGTCAAAGTTCCGCAACCGGCAGCATTTGTGCCGCATGAATTCCAGAATTTATAAACATTGGAAGTTGAATGAAATTAGTAGTCTGAAGTTATGCATAAAGGTCATACTGCGCTGGCGCATACTGCAGTATACGCCAGGCAAGTGAAAATTACTGATTCCGCTGTAGGGCATCCCGATTAAACATTCTGCTTTTCAAATGCGGTTTGTCTGGATGCTATAAAAAATTATTGGGCTTATACTCTTATTCTATAGCTTTTTTGGGCTTCAATATTATTACTACTTCCACATCAGGCAAATGCTTGCCGACCGGATAAATATTGGGCGGCGCGATAAGATTGCAGATCAGCCTGGTGTCTTCTGAAATATTTTTAAGGAAAATAGGAGTTGTGGTGATGTAGATATCTTCCAACCCCTTTTCATTAGTTGAATACAATATGTTTATTTCATTCGGCACTACTTCAATTGAATAAATCTCTAACCCTTCAGGCAAGGCACCTATAATCTGTGGTTTAACAGCAACTTTCTTCTCAGTGAACGATTGCAGATCTATCTCAAATACAGACGGCTCAGCGTCTATAAGATGAACTCCGGCAGGAAGTGTTATATTGCTTTTGGTAACTGTTATAATCCGTTTGCCGGGCTTGGAAGATGAAAAATCTATCGCTACCTTAAGTTCGTTCGGCTTTATCAGATTCAAGTCTGCCGCGTTGCCTGACACCTTTATTCTAACTGCGGTGGGTTTTTCCCCGGAAATGGCATTATCGCTGGTTCCAATTTTATATTCAATCGGTATGGTGAAGGCCATCTGTTTTATATGTGTCGCGCTGAACATTATTGACGACCACAGAAGAAATGCTGCCAGCAGACTTACTGTTATCTCAATTAAAAAAATTCCCTGCTTTTTAAAATTCTTTCCTTCAGGCGAATAAGAACCTGTCTTTTCCCAGTGAGACTCCACATATGTTGAAAGGTCTTTCTTTTCATTTAAAGATATGTGTTTCCCGTTATTAAAAATGGATACATTGCCTCTCTCCTCGGAAACGACTATAACCAGAGCATCTGAATTTTCAGAAAGCCCCATGGCCGCATGGTGCCTGGTCCCGAAATCACTGCCAAGCTTTCCGCTGCTCGACAGCGGCAGCCGCAGGGCAAATTCCTTTACTAGTCCATTTTCAATGATTATTGCACCATCATGTCCCGAAGAATGCGGATCAAAAATGCTTGAAATGAGTGCAAGACTGGGTATTGCGTTGAGCTCTATTCCGCCGGAAACCTTTGAGCTTATAAAATCCATTCCCGGCAAAACGATTATTGCCCCCCACTTCTTATCAACCAGGGAAAATGCAGCATTTGAAATCAGTACAGATAAGCGTTTGCCATGCTTTCCTATCCACTTTACTCGAAGAGAAGATGCCGCATTCTCGAAGATCTTTCTTATCTCGGGCTGAAATATTACAATAATGGCTATCAGCGCGATATTGCTGAAGTTTGAATAAATCCATTCTATTCCGGTCAGATTTAATACATTTGCTAATACATAAATAAACAGTGCCGCAGATACACCCAGAGCTATTCTCCAGACCCCTGAGGTACGCAGGGTATGATACAGGAAAAAAATTCCAAGGGCTATTATTGGGACATCCAGGAACGTCCTCCAGTCAATAAGAACTATTATGCTTTTAATATATTGAGTAATATAATCCATAGCTGCCATCTTTTAATTTAATTGAACGTATTCTTCTTTTTTAGAAACCCAAATGACGGAGTAACGGTCACAAATTACTACGATAACTCTATTTTAGTAATCTGCATCTCCAATTAAACATTGATTTTATTCAATCCATAAATATCAACTATTATTTTACTCTAATAACAACATGTGAGGCAATAGCTCAAAAGCGGTGGTAAAACTGTTCTCCGCCCCCTTAGCGTCGGGAAGATAATTAACAAATAAATGCTAAACTTAATAAAACTACGTAACTTTCTTAACAAGGCATAATAAAAATTATAAAAAAATTCTTAGTACTGTTGACTTTTAACACAGTACATTCTTGACAAAATCCCCGCAGCTTTCAATGTTTTCACATCTTAATTTTTCCGGACAGCAATTTCGATTCTGTCTGAAAATCAGCACACTGGAAAAAAAAATGAATTCAGATATCCTCGGTACAATCGGCAACACACCGCTGGTTAGAATAAATAGATTAAATCCCAATGAAAATGTTACCATTCTTGCAAAACTCGAGGGATTCAACCCCACGGGAAGCATCAAAGACCGGATTGCCCTGAAGATGATTGAGCAGGCCGAGCATGAGGGGAAACTGAAAAAAGGCCAGACTATAATAGAACCCACCTCGGGAAACACCGGAATAGGACTGGCCATGATCGGAGCTGTTAAAGGTTACAGAGTCGAAATTGTAATGTCGAAATCTGTATCCATTGAAAGGCGTAAAATGATACAGGCATTCGGGGCTAAAATAATTTTAACAGATGAAAAATTCGGCACAGATGGTGCGATTACTAAAGCCAGGGAACTGGCATCGCAGCATCCGGAAAAATACTTTATGCCCGACCAGTTCTCAAATGAGTTCAACAAGATGGCACACTACCGCACAACAGCAGATGAAATATGGAAACAGACTAATGGTAAACTGGACTATTTCGTATCATCGCTGGGCACATCGGGGACCATCATGGGGATAGGGAGATACCTCAAAGAAAAAAATCCAGAAATAAAAATTGTTTCAGCCCACCCTGAAAAAGGTCACTATATTCAGGGACTGAAAAATATGGAAGAGGCAATCGTTCCTGCAATTTACGATCCGTCAATGATAGATGAAACAATAATGATAGAGAGTAAAAAAGCATTTGAAATGTCACGCCGTATTGTCACCGATGAAGGCATCTTTGTAGGGATGAGCAGCGGTGCTGCAATGATTGCCGCAATCGAAGTTGCAAAATCGATAAAGCATGGAACTATAGTTGTAATCTTTGCCGACCGCGGCGAAAAATATCTCAGCACAGATCTTTTCAAAGTTGATGGAGACTGAACCGGAATATAAAGTAATCAGAGTCTCGGATTCCAGAGTACGATATTTTTACGGAGCGTAAGAACAACGTTTGCGGTAGTCCACAAGACTCTGACAGCAAGGTATGCGAATACCAGATAAAGTTCCGCTTCACCCGCCGATCTTCCATATATATTACCGGATAACTGAATGGCAAGAAGTGCAAACGGCATAATCATGTCCGGGTATCTTTCTTTTCCATCTGCAAGATGCCCCCTCATGAGTTTCCCCATATAATCGCCATTATAAAAAGTAAAGAAAAGAAAAGTCATAAAAAGATTTGTATAACTGAAACAGAAATACGAAATATACAAACTGCAAGAAATATAAATCCAGAAACCAATGCTGAATTGTTTAATACGAAAATATATTTTAAAAAAAGTACTCATGGTCCCTATGGCGGAAAAAAGCATTACTAATTCGATCAATGATAAATCATAAATAATTTTCATCTGAAAAAAATTAAACCATGATTCCAGAGATCCCAGAATAGAAAGTATAATAATAAAAAAGATCCCTTCAAGAGAACCGATAGCTTCAAAAACTAGCCATTTAGTCTTATATTCTTCATATATTATAGCTGCATGAGGGAGATATGCCGTCAGAAAAAGAAGTGTAATTATTAAAGAATTCTGAACATTATAAAGAGTTATTAAAACATAAAGAAGTATTCCGTTATTAAAAACATCGAGATAATGATCGCAAAATTCACCAAGTCCGCTGCTCGTTTTTGTTCTTTTTGCCTGCATCCCGTCAAAATGATCTCCGATAGCGTATAAAAAAATCAGGATCGGAATGATAATATAATTTGAAACTGCTGTTCCCCTGGAAGCTGCCAGATACACAGAACTGTATAAACAAATATTCGATATTATTGTAATAAGATTTGCCGGAATACCCCATGGAATAAAACGGAATAGCGGACTTACTATATTTTTTTTAAACGGCGGAGTCATTATAGAGCGATCAATACATTGATAATTATATTCAGGTATCATATAGTTTTATTCTTCTTCCATCGGTAAAATTGTTAAATGCTGCAGATTGTTACAAATATTTAGAATAACTGGGATTATTCCATGACTTTTTGTCAAGGATGTAAAAATTTTACTGATTAAAAAGCAACGGCATTTTTTGTCTCCGCCGAAACCTGTATGGTGTAATCTCATCTTTTCAAACTCAGAAAAGATGAGCCGGATTAGAGGATATTTAGAATCCATATTAGAGTGCTTCTATTAAAAATGATTGAATTTTTCAGTTGTATTCAAGTAATGTCCTGAATCAATTATTGACTGTCTCCATCCATAAAGAATAAAAGAAAAATCCCGGGGTTGAAAAATGAATGTATGTCTAAAATCAAAAATAATACAAAAACTAAATATAAAAGATAATCTGTTTAACAGATACGCCTTCACTTGGACAATATTCTGCGGTCTGTATTTCGCGATTAATCTTCTGTATATCAAAGATATTTTGATTGCTGATATTTTAACCATCTACAAAATTCATTCATGCATTGCTATTCTATCTCACAGCATTATTGTATGTCTTTTAGCAGGGGGAGTATTATATCTGTTTATCAAAAACAGATCCGGTAACACGAAAAGCATAGTTCTTTCAATTTCTATGGTCTTACTGGGAACGCTTACCGTTGCCGATATAATTGTTTATAATATATACACCTTCCATATAAACGGATTTATTCTGACCGAGATTACACAGCCCGAATTCTTTAAATCTTCCGGGGTAACTGAAAGTTCTCTCTATATTACCATATTTGAAGTTATACTTTTCATGCTTTTTATCTCACTTTTGATCCGTCTGCTCTTCTCCGAAAAGTGGTCATCTCTAAACAATTTTATGAATCGGGTAAACGGCAAAAAAATTGTTTTCTGGGTAGTTATAGGAATAGTAATAACAGAAAAACTCATCATGCTTTTTACATCATACAGCCGACCACCATATGTTTACAAACTATCACGCAGCATACCGGTGGTCTATGTTAATCCAGCTGTTCACCTTCAGCATATTCTTAAAATCAAAGGGGTAGAAGATAAAAAAGAGGTATTCGATTCACTCATCGGTGATTATAGCGATATCACTTATCCGTTAAAATCTGAAGTCGGTCAGTTTAAGAATAAATACAACGTGCTTATTCTCAGCATGGAATCAATGAGGCACTCTTACTACAATAAAGAACTTATGCCTAAAGTTTCTGCTTTCATCGAAAAATACGGCATAGAAAAGAAAAATCATTTTTCAGGATCCAACTCTACACACCTGGGAATTTTTTCAATACTGTACGGCATCAATCCATATTATCACGTATTTGTAAAAACAAAGAGAGCTCTTTCATTCCCGTTAATTGTTTTCAATGAAAACAATTATGAAACATCATTTTATACTACAACATCTATTAAATGGCACAGAATGGACTACTATATTGAACAGAATTTCGATACTATGTCTGCGATAGAGGGTGCTGACCTTGGGGATGTTGTAAATGCTGATAAAATTATGACAAAAAAAGTACTCAATCATATTGAAGATTCATCAAAGAAAAAACAACTTGTTCTGGCACATTACTCAGCATCGCATTACCCCTTTTATTTTCCCGAAGATAAGGCAATCTACAAACCTTATCTGGACGAACCTTTCAGTAAAAAGAATTATCTCTTTCTTGAAAAAATTAAACCAAAACTGATGAATTCATTCTACAACTCAGTTGCATTTACTGACAATGAGTTCGGAAAAATACTGGATAAACTTGTATCTACAGGACACATGAAAGACACCATAGTAATTATCACATCCGACCACGGATGTGAATTCGGCGAGGACGGACATTTCTTCTATTCTTCAACTCTTAAAAGTTATCAAACGCAGGTACCGCTGGCCATGTACATACCATCGAGGAAAAATAAAATCCGCTATACTGCTCCAAGTTCACACATGGATTTATTCCCTACAATTTTTGACGCAATGGGCTACACAGGTGATATGATAAATTTTCAGGGAAATTCATTATTGAAGGAATCTAAACCTGGAGATTACGCAATAGTAACATATCAGGAAGTGTTTGAACCGAAAAGATTTTCTATTATTAACCAGTCTAATAAACTTGTTGTAGATTATGATGAGCCGGCATTCATTACTGATATGACCGATTTCGATGATCAGCCTGTCAGGGATATTGATGACAAAAAACAAAAAATAAAATTCCTGTTTGATTCCATTCACTATTTCAGAGGGAAAAAATAACAGAATTCAATAAACAGTAATATCCAGTGCGATACCCGGTGGTTCGTCGGGTATCACCCGCAATCTATTTAATCAAACCGTTTTTATAAAGAAGATAAAGAGCCTGCGTTCCTTTTTCTGAAAGACCTTCATCGCTCATGAGAGTAAAAAGATGTTCAGCCATATCAAGAAGCGGCATTTTTAATTTCATAGACCTGGCCGAATCAAGCGCTATCCTGAGATCCTTTAGAAAATGTTTAGAATAAAATCCCGGGTCAAAATTTCCGTCAAGCATTCTAGGAATCATATTAATCATCTGCCAGCTCTGAGCCGATCCTCCGCCGATGCTTTCGAGTACACGCTTCGGATCAAGCCCGGCACTTTCGGCATAAATCACTGCTTCAACAGCTCCGCAAAGTGAACCTGCTATTGAAATCTGATTGGCCATTTTGGTATGCTGCCCCGCTCCCGGCCCGCCCTGAAGAATAACAGTCTTCCCCATAACCTGAAAAAACGGAAGTACCTTATCAAATGATGAGCTGTCACCGCCGACCATTATAGTAAGAGTCGCATTTTGAGCACCAAGGTCACCTCCAGATACAGGCGCATCAAGAGAGAACATCTTTTTTTTTGAAGCTTCTTCAGCTATCCTTATGGCAAGTGAGGGATCACTGGTTGTAAAATCAACAAGTATTGCTCCCTTCTCCGCATCGTTGAATATGCCGTTCTCTCCAAAATATACCTCTTCCACATCAGCAGGATAACCGACCATTGTAAATACAATCGATGCTCCTGCAGCGGCTTCAGCGGGTGTGTTGGCCCAAACCGCTCCCGCATCCAGAACCGCTTTACTTTTTTCCCTGGTTCTATTGTATACCTTTATCTTTGCACCTGCTTTCAGCAGGTGCCCCACCATACTTGTCCCCATAACACCGGTACCGATAAAAGCTATTGAGCTCCCTTGAACTTCCATAAACTCCTCCTGTTATAACATCATAAATTATTCATAAAGCCAGCATGCGACTTTATGATCCGCCGAAATCTCTTTAAGTTCAGGATATTCCTCTCTGCACCTGTCCATAACATTGGGACACCTGGGATGAAAATGACAACCCGATGGAGGATTTATCGGAGAGGGGACATCACCAACAACAATCTTCTTCTCTCTTTTATTTCTCGGATTCATCACCGGAAACGCGTCGAAAAGCGCCTTCGTATAAGGATGAAGTCTTTTGGAGATGAGTTCCTCTTTCGGTGCAATCTCAACTATCCGTCCGAGATACATAACAATTATTCTGTCAGAAATAAGTTCAACAACTGCAAGATCATGCGCTATGAAGATATAAGTAAATTTATACTTTGCCTGAAGATCCATAAGGAGGTTAAGAATCTGAGCCTGTACCGAAACATCCAGTGCAGACACAGCTTCATCGCAGACTATAAATTCCGGATGGAGAGAAAATGCTCTTGCTATACCAATCCTCTGGCGCTGCCCTCCGGAAAACTGATGAGGATAACGTTTCTTGTAATTTACATCAAGCCCCACTTCGGTCATGAGTCTATCGACTTCGCTGTCAAGCTTTGCCGCTGTTCCCATTTTGTGTATCCGCATGGGCTGTGTAAGAATATACGAAATCTTTTTTCTCGGATTGAGGGATGAGAAGGGATCCTGAAAAATCATCTGCATTTTTTTCCGGTACTCCTTAAGCGCCTTATCCGGAAGTGAAGAGATATCAACTCCATCATAAAATACTTCCCCATCACTCTTTCTGTGAAGATTAAGAATAGTCTTACCAAGTGTTGACTTTCCGCAACCCGACTCACCGACTATCCCGAGAGTTTCGCCTTTATATACATCAAAGGAGACTCCGTCTACAGCTTTAAGTATCTGCGGAGCGCCCCCCTTCTCTTTCTTAATTTCAAAATATTTTTTAAGATTCTTAACTTCCAGTATCTTTTCCATTGCTGTTCCTTTAAAAAAAAATTGTAATTACTTATAGCCTGTTTACTCACCGGCCCCCTAAATCCCCCGGAGGTGGACTTGAAGATTGTATTTGTAAATTACCGCTTTAAAACCACTATTATTCATCGACATATTCTTTTAGGTCCCCCTCCGGTGGATTTAGGGGGCTTGGCAAATCAGTTATACCCCACAGCTGATTTGCGAATCAAACACTCATTTAAAATCTATCTCACCGGCAAAATGGCACCAGACAGCATGATCATTGCCGAAATCTTTCATTACTGGGAATTCTTTTTTGCAAATATACTTTGCATATTTACATCTGCTTTCAAAAGGGCATCCGTCTCCAATGTTCAGCAGACTGGGCACATTCCCATCTATAGCTTCAAGCCTTCCCGCATGTTTATACTTTTCGTTAGAGGGCATTGAGTTGAGCAGCCCAACTGTATATGGATGCATGGGCTTTTCAAATATAGTATACACATCTCCGGCCTCAACTTTTCTTCCGGCATACATTACAGCCACACGATTTGCCATCTCTGCAACAACTCCCATATCGTGCGTAATAAGCAGAAGCGACATGTGAATCTTCTCCTGAAGCTCCTTCATTAGATCGAGAATCTGAGCCTGTATTGTAACATCAAGCGCAGTTGTAGGCTCATCAGCAATCATAAGTCCCGGATTCGGAGATGACAGAGCCATTGCTATCATAACCCGTTGCCTCATACCGCCGGAAAGCTGATGAGGGTAGGACTTGACTCTCTTCTCGGGCGCAGGTATTTTCACAAGATCAAGCATCTCAACAGCTTTTTTAAGAGCTTCCTTCTTTTTATAACCGTAATGAGTTATAAAAACCTCGGCAATCTGATCACCAATTCTAAACACAGGATTGAGAGATGACATAGGCTCCTGAAAAATCATTGAAATCCGATCTCCGCGTATGGCCTGCATCTCCTTTACTGACAGCTTAAGAAGATCCTTACCTTCCAGAATAATTTCACCGGAATCAATTTTACCTGGCGGCTCGGGAATAAGCCGCAGTATTGAAGCAGCGGTAACTGACTTCCCGCATCCTGACTCCCCCACAAGAGCCAGTGTTTCACCCTTATTAATATGGAGATCGAGATCTCTTACCGCTTTCACCACGCCCTTCTGCGTGTAAAAAGAAACATTCAAACCTTTTATATCGAGCAATCTATTATTATCCATTTATCTCCCCCGTCAGTCCTTCAATCTCGGATCAAGAACATCTCTAATCCCGTCACCGAGAAGATTAAAACCGAGTACCGCCAGAAGTATGGCAATACCAGGGAAAGTAACAATCCACCATGCGTTGGAGATGAACTCCCGCGAGGATGCGATCATGAGGCCCCACTCCGGTGTAGGAGGCTGAGCTCCGAGCCCCAGAAATGAGAGCGCTGCAGATTCGATTATAGCCCCTCCAATCCCCAAGGTAGCCTGAACAATTATAGGAGCTAAACAATTGGGGAGTATAGACATAAAAATAAGTTCCGCATTACTCACCCCCAGTGAGCGTTCAGCTTCAACATACTCCGCAGATTTTTCCGCAAGAACTGAAGCCCGCATAACCCTTGCATACTGAGGAAGCCTTGCTATACCAATTGCTATCATGGCATTCAGAAGAGTCGGTCCGAGAAGAGCAACTATAACAATCGTTAAAAGTATATAAGGGAACGCCAGCATAATGTCAATAATACCCATGGAAAATCTGTCGAACCATCCTCCATAAAATCCGGAAAGAAGACCTATAAGAGAACCGAAAACCAGTGAAATCGCCACAGAAAAAAATCCGATAACAATTGATATCCTTGCACCGTAAATTATCCGGGATAAAAGGTCTCTACCGAAATCATCAGTACCCAGTATATGCCCTCCGGTAAAAGGAGCAAGTTTTCTCAAATCAATATTCTGAGCCAGCGGATCGAATGGAGCAATAAGCGGGGCAAAGATTGCCATAAGAATAAAAAACAGAATCATATAAAGCCCGAACATTGCCGATCGGTTTTTCTTTAAAGATACCCAGTTTTCATACCAGATTGAATCGATATTCCCCGAGTCATCTCTTTTAAATAATATTTTTTTTAAACTGAAATTCATCTTATATACCTTATTTTTATCTGAATTCAAAATTACATCAACTCGTTAAGCTGAATTAAATTATCCACTAAACTGCCCACCCCAGCCCGGAAACAATGTCATTAAGTTAAGAGGTTCTAAATTCTTCATGCATCATTTTGCAGCACCAAATTCCCGGCCCCCTAAATCCCCCGGAGTGGGACTTAGGGGGCTATGTGTAAAATTCTGAGATTTCCTGATCTCTTAACTTAATAACATTGCCCATGGAGGGGGGCTACTCTGTCCGTATCTTCGGATTGATCACTGTGTAAAGAAGATCGACAAAAAGGTTTATCAATACAAAACATATCGATATCACAATTATCCCCCCTTGCACTGCGGGGAAATCTCTCGCTTCAATGGCATGATACAGCCACTTACCGATTCCGGGCCATGCAAAAATTGTCTCAGTCAGTATTGCTCCTGAAAGAAGCATACCAAATTGCAGTCCTATTACAGTAACAACCGGAAGAAGCGCATTTCTTAGAGCATACTTAAAGATAACTTTACGTTCCGGCATACCGGTCGCCCGGGCAGTCTTAATATAATCCTGTTTAAGAACTTCAAGCATTGAACTTCTTGTAATCCTTGCAATAATAGCAAGAGGAATTGTTCCAAGCGTTACCGCAGGAAGAATTATATGAGTAAGTGCAGAACCGAGAACCTTTGGATCACCTGTTTTAAAAAGATGAATAAAACCATCGATAATATAAAAATTTGTTATGGGAGTAAAATAATAACGGATATCCATTCTCCCCCCCGTGGGCAGAAGATTAAGATTCACTGAAAATATTATTATCAGAACCAGCCCCAGCCAGAAGACCGGCATAGAGACTCCGAAGAGTGCCCCGAACATGGAAGCATAATCTATAAATGAATATCTCTTAGTTGCCGAAATCACTCCGATAAAGACACCGGCAACAATCGCAAGAAACATGGCAAAAAGTGTAAGCTCAATAGTTGCCGGGAAACGCGCCGTTATCTCATCAATAACATTCGCTCCTGTTTTGATAGACTTGCCGAAATCAAGCCGGACTATCCGTTTTAAATAGAGAACGTACTGCTCACTCATAGGCTTATCGAGACCCATTTCAGCTTTAAGATTTTCTACTGCCTCTTTATTTGCTCTTTCACCCAGCATTACTCTCACCGGGTCACCGGGCGAGAGCGCCAGCATAAAGAACACCAGCGTAATAACACCAAAAAGAGTAGGGATGAGAAGCCCGAGCCTCTTTAAAATAAACCTGTACATTATAAACTCCAGAGAAAATTGTTTTTGTCTGCGATATCTGCGAACTGGTTTCTGATCACATTAATGTAAATCAAAAGCTAAAAATCCCCCCGTTTCGCTTCGCTCAACATCCCCCTTTGTTAAAGGGGATTATGAATTTAAAAAAGTCTAACACCCTTTATTGAAGGGGGTGGCCGGAAGGCCGGGGGATTTAAAAATATTAAAAACTGACTATTTAAAAATAATCTGTTTTGTATTAAACTATCTTACAGATATTCTCCGCTAGAGAAACAAAAAAGAATATCTGCAAATCAGCTTTTCTATAAAATCGGCGGATATAAATCCGCCGATTGTTAATGTATTACTTCTTAACCCAGACTTCTCTGAACTCACGCTTTCCAAGTGGAGAGAGTTTAAAATCCATAACGGATTTCTTCATCGGTTCAATTACGATTGAATGTGCAACCGGTACCCATGGCGCATCTTCATGAAATACAACTTGCGCTTCTTTATAAAGAGAAGTTCTCTTGGCTTTATCAAAAGTCTCTTTTGCCTGTTTAATTAACATGTTGAACTTCGGATTTTTCCAGTACGCATAGTTCTGAGCAGGTTTAACAGTTGAGTCCTCTGACAAAAGAACATATAAGAAATTATCAGGATCCCCATTGTCCCCGGTCCATCCGATCAGACACATATCGTGCTCGTATGAAGCAATTTTATCAAGATATGTTCCCCACTCGTAGGAAACGATCTTAACAGTAATTCCAACTTCTTTAAGTTGTGACTGCATAATTTCGGCAACCTTTCTCGCATTAGGATTGTAAGGACGGGACACAGGCATAGCCCATAGTGTAGTTTCAAATCCTTTTTCAAGTCCTGCTTTCTTAAGAAGCTCTTTTGCCATCTTCGGATCATAATTATAATCTTTAACTGAATCGTTATAAGACCACATTGTCGGAGGAATAGGATTCTTCGCCGGTACACCCATGTTTCCATAAACAGCTTTGATAATATCAGCTTTATTAATAGCATGACTTATAGCTTGACGGACAAGCAGATTATCAAATGGTTTCTTCATCATATTCATTGCAAGGTAACCTACATTAAGTCCAGGCTGTTCAACAATTTTAAGATTAGAATCGGATTTAATATTTTCTATATCTTCAGGTGACGGAAAATCGATAATATCAACTTCGCCTTTTTTCAAAGATAAATATCTTGCCGTTGCTTCAGGTATAACTTTTAATATAAGTCTGTCAAGGAATGCTTTCTCTCTCCAGTAAGTTTCATTCTTCTCCAGAATTATTGAATCATCTTTAATCCACTGAACAAATTTAAACGGACCTGTTCCAACAGGATTATTTTTAAAATTCTCTTTATATTTTTCTGCAGCTGTGGGGGATACTATTGCGGCAAACTGCATTGCAAGATTAGCAAGAAATGGAGCCTCTTTTTTAATAAGAGTAATTTTTACTTTATAATCATCAACCTTTACGATATCTTTAATAATTCCGTCCATCCCCATAGCCTGCCAGTACTGCCATGGACCATACTTATAAGAAGAGTGAGTCTTTTTGAACTGACGTGCAATTGAGTAAACAACAGCATCGGCATTCATATCTGTACCATCGTGGAACTTGACGCCTTTTCTCAGATAAAATGTAAACTCGAGGCCATTTGCAGACATGTCCCATTTTTCCGCAAGACATGGAACTACATCTGTTGTTCCATTTACAAACTCTACAAGATTTTCATAAACATTATCAGCAATATAAAATGATTCCCCATCTGTTTCTCTCGCAGGATCGAGTCCCACGGCATCCCCGGACCTTCCGAATACAAGAACCCCTCCGGTTTTGTTTCCGCCCTTACCGCATGAAGTAACGGAAAGAAGCATAAGAGCTGATAGAAGCAAAGCGAGTAAAAAACTTACTCTTTTCATAGATAACTCCTTCATTATTTTTTTACAGCTGTTAACCAACTGATTTTTAAGCAATTGATCAAAAAACAAAGGTAATAATCATTCCCGCAGATCAACGTAGAGATTTAATTTACCATCAGATTGTGAGCAATTACCATTATACTTTTTTAAACCGAAATTGTACATTTTTGTTATAATCACGAAAATATCCGCATTGATGTATAACTTATAAACAACAGCGTTTTAATATAGTATTGTCTGATAGAATTATTATTTACAATTTAAATATTAGCAAGTTTTTTTTAAAAATAATTAAGCCGTAATTGCAGGTAGCGAATTATTTTCCGGGGTGCGTATGCTTCGTAGAAGATGAAATGCTTAACTTATAATCTCTTTTAATTTGTGTGATAATTCTTCAAAACTATAGGGTTTACTCATAAACTCAGTTATCCCTAAATCAAGAGCTTTCTGCAGAGAAGATTCATCAATAAATCCGGAACATAGGATTACTTTAACTTCGGGATTTATATTCTTCAGAGCTTTATAGACTTCTATTCCTGACATTTCGGGCATTGCATTATCAAGTATAACCGCAGTTATTCCACTCTGCTCCCTGATATAAAGATCTATCCCCTGGTCAGGCTTAGCTGCAGTTATTACATCATATCCGCACTTCTTCAGCATCCCTGCGGTAACGCGAAGTATAGCTTCTTCATCATCGATGACAAGGACAAGTCCTGTTCCCATTAATATCTCCGGTTTCTCATCAATTTTTCCAGTCGCAGCCTCATCAATACGGGGAATGTATATTGTAAAAACAGACCCCTCCCGGGGAATAGAATCGACTGTAATAAATCCGCCATGCTGACTAATGATACCATACGTCATCGCAAGTCCCAGACCGGTTCCTGAATTCTGAGGCTTTGTAGTAAAAAATGGTTCAAAAATTCTGGGAACAGTTTCTTCATCAATCCCGACTCCCGTATCTTTCACGCGAACCGCGACATATGGAATATCCGGAACAGCATCCCGTAACAATGAGCAGAATTGATAATCGAACTGAGCAACAGACAATTCAACAGTAAGAACACCACCCTGCCGGACTGCATCATCCCGCATTAAAGTCATCGAGTGCGAAGCGTTAACACAAAGATTCAATATGGCATGATCTATCTGTGAAGGATCCGCATAAATAAACAAAGGCTGGTCATCACCGACATAATTCAATTCAACCGATTTCGGGAAACTGTTCCGGCAGATATTCATTACATGTTTAAGTGAACTCTGAATCAGGACAGGTTTCATCTTAAGTTCACTTTTTCTGGAGAGAGTGAGAAGCTGTTTTGTCATATCAGCAGCGCGGGTCGAAGACTCAACAGCTGTCGCCAGATATTCACAAATCTCCGATTCATTCTGAATTTTCTCTTCCCGTATTAACATATCAACAAGGTTAAGACTCCCTATTATTCCGCTTAAAACATTATTAAAATCGTGAGCAATACCTCCAGCAAGAGTCCCCACTGCTTCCATCTTTTGAGCCTGCACAAGCTGATTTCTTACATGTTCACGTTCTGCCTCAGCTGATTTTCTCTCTGAAAGATCTCTGACACTTGCAATTATCACATCTCTATCACGCCATATCAATTTTTTTAATCCTACTTCAACATACAATTCATTCTTATCCAAAGGACTTTTAACTTTCCATTCAAACAACAGATCCTCTCCGTCAAGAACGCGTCTCCAGTATTCGGGACCCATAGACGAATCTGCATCGGGCACCGACATGTCAATAACAGTCATCGAAAGAGCCTCTTCACGGCTTAGTCCAAAATTTTCAAGCATCCGGTTATTTACATCCAGTATCTTACCGTCTGAATCATATATAATAAACATATCATGGGAACTGTTAAAGATATCTCGAAGCTCCATTTCAGAAGCTGCAAGCGCCTTCTCAGATTCAATAAGTTCACGATTCTGAGCTTCAAACTCCTCATTCATAGCTTCAAGCTCTTCATTAGTTGCAGCAAGTTCCTCGTTCGCCAGAATGAGCATTCTGTTTTTTTCATTCAGAGACTGCTGTGAATCAAGAAGATCAACAGTTGTAGTTTTAAAGCGGTCAACAAGACCGAGTGATGAAAAAAGAATAATACAAATTAATCCTGCATCATTACTCCAATCTATAAACCCCGTTGTCGGTATAACATTCAACACCATAAATGTTGTCACAACATTTGTTATCATAAGAATAAGAAAACCTGAAAGAAAATAGCGTGCGAATCTGTTACCCCTTCTCATATAATAAGCTGCGGAAGGTAGAATCAGAAGACCGTAAAGAAGAATTGTATAATATCTCGCCAATGCGACCATATGATAAGACAGAAAAAAAGACAATACCGCAAGTAACGGGAATATTAAAATCCCGAATAAACTAAAAAGCAGATGAAGAACATTATTGGTCGTACGGGTATTGAGAATATATCTAAGAAAGAGTGCTGAAAAAAAACCTATGCAACTCGGCAATAGAAGCGTCATAATATTCCCGAAATCAGGGAACAACGGCCAGAGAAACTGAAATGCAAAACCTCTGAATGAAATCTGGTATAAAATTAAACTCAACGTAAAAAATGAAAAATAGATATATACTCTATCGCGCAGATAAATAAAAAGAAAAAAATAA
>JBBRFT010000004.1:0-42638 GCA_038241375.1 Spirochaetota bacterium | reverse complement strand
GATATCGTAGTAAAACCTCCCCGCTTTCCCGAAATGTTTAATCAGCTTTTCAAGATCTGCAGTTTTAAGATCAGAGCCGTTGTTTATTCCCAAAGCGATCATCCTCTTTTCACTGACCTTCCCTACTCCGAAAAATTTACCAATAGGGAGAGATTCAAGAAATTTATCCGCCTCACCCGGTTTTATCAGCGCAATACCGTTCGGCTTGTTAATTTCGGATGCAGTCTTTGCAAGAAATTTGTTATACGAAACTCCGGCAGAGGCTGTGAGCCCCGTTTCAGTAAAAATTCTCTTCCTTATCTCCTGCGCAATGATTGTGGCAGATACCATATTCTTTTTGTTTTCAGTTACATCAAGAAAGGCTTCATCAAGTGAGAGAGGTTCGATCAGATCTGTATAATCGGCGCAGATACTCATAAACTGCCGTGAAGCTTCCTTGTACGCATCGAATCGGGGGTAGACAAAAATTGCATGGGGACAGAGCCTCATAGCTGTTTTTGATGCCATGGCCGAATGAACACCATATTTGCGCGCCTCATACGAACATGTGGCAACCACACCTCTTCTATCCGGGTCCCCGCCGACAATAACAGGTTTTCCACGGAGAGATGGATTATCCCGCTGCTCAATTGCAGCGTAGAAGGCATCCATGTCTAAATGTATAATTTTGCTGCTCTGCATATTTTATTTATTCATTACATTCTGTAATTACTGTAAATTTTCCTGTCTGCCCGGAATACCACTTAACAATTATAGGTAAGTATAAATTAAATACTTTTTATGTCAACAAATGTTTAGCTGTAACTTCCATCAGGGCTCTGAACCTGAGCCTAATCTTTCAGGTTCAGAGCCTCGACTTTTCACAAATACAAATGGGGCTCTGAACCATTTTCTTCAAAATAAGTTCAGAGCCCTAAATCAACAATAATCCTGATATACAATTAAAATCCACTTTCAAAATTTTTCTTCTCAAAAAAGCATCCAATTCATAATCTGACACTCGCTTCATTTAGAACAAGCTTAATCCATAGAAACCAGAGGAAACAGATGGCAAAGAACTCTACAATATATAAAGCAAACTTATCGATAGCTGATTCAGAACGTGATTATTACTCCGACCACCAGCTTATTCTGGCCTGCCACCCGTCAGAAACAACAGAGCGGATGATGATGCGTATACTCGCCTTTGCTCTAAACGCCGACGAGCGCCTTATACCTGCGGCAGGGATGTCCGACGCCGAGGAACCTGACCTTTGGCTAAAAGACTTTACCGGAGCTATCTCTCTCTGGATAGAAGTTGGTCAGCCCGATGAAAGAAGAATTCTCAAAGCCTGCGGGCGTGCCGATGAAGTTAAAATTTATACTTATAGTTCAAAGCCCAAACTCTGGCTGGAAACTGTTGAATCGAAAATTGCAAAGGCAAAAAATCTTAAGATTTACAGTATTGATGCAGAATCATGTAAAGCTATGGCAGTTTTAGCGGAGAGAAACATGGATTTGCAGATAACAATAGATCATGACGAACTGTGGGTGCGGAATGAAAATGGTGCAGTTTCAGTGACTCTGAGCGTTTTAAGATAAGGTTCAGAGCCTTTTTACAGCGAGAAAAAGCTCTAAATCCTAAAAACTATTTCAGAACAAGAAAGGGCTCTGAACCTGTAGCTACTGAGCACTATGCATTGAATTAAGCTGCTCATTAAGATTATTATATCTTGTATTAAGTCTTTTCCTTTTAACAAAAGTTTCAGGGGAATATTTACATGGGGATGGAAGAAGTGTTATAAGACGCAAAACCTGATCTTCAGACAGATTATTTAACGAACACCCATAATAATAATAGGAAGCACTCTGAATACCGTATATTCCACGCCCCCATTCAGCATAATTAAAATACAGCTCCAGAATCCGTTTCTTGGGCATAACTGCATCGATGGTGATCGACGCTACGGTTTCGAGATATTTTCTCAAATAGAGTTTATCCGGAAACAAAAACAGCGTCCTGGTCAGCTGCTGAGTTATGGTACTTGCACCTGAAATCTTCTCCCCGTATTTCATGTTTACATGAATTGCTCCCATAATCGCTTCGGGGTCAATGCCGTAGTGCCTGTAAAAATTCGGATCTTCAGTAGAGACGACAAGTCTCTGATATTTCCTGGAAATAGACTTTATGGGAATATTGTAATGCTTTTTTGCATTGTACCCGTTAAACACATATCGGTAAACCTGCAGCGTAGTAATTGGCGGATTTATAAAAATGTAAAAAAAAGAAACTACAGCAATAAAAACAATAAAAATTATATGAAAAATCAGTACAAATTTACCTGCTCTTTTCAGAAAGTTTTTAAAATCGAAATCTTTTAATCTCTTTAATATAGTCATAATTAACGCTTTTTATATATGCTGTTTTTGTCAATATAAAATAGAGCCGTTTATTTAATTTCAAGCTATAAGGCTCTGAACCTAACATTCTCAATTTATCTCACTTCAAAAATATACAGCTAATCTCTTCAAATAAGCTTCTTCATACCAGATGAACTTTTTCACACACTCCTCAAATGTATCTCCAAGTCGTATGAAATATTCATGTAATGTAATTTTAATCTTTGCTTCATACCCTTTGATGAGATAACAGTTTATAAATCCCACATAATTCTCTCTGGGATCTATTGATAATTTTTTCCGGACAGGATTGAATCCTATATACCACAAAAGCCAGAGAAGATAGTTCTCAGGATTATCGGAATGTTCAATTATCGTTGAACCAAACCTTTCATTCCAGAAAGAACCGGTTTCGCCTGTTGATCTGTTATATTTCTCCGCAACTCTGGCCTTTATATACTGCATTATACTTGAGATAGTCTCTTTGTTTTCTAATGTTTTTATAATAATATGAATATGATCTCCCACAGGCTCGGCCGCAATAAGTTCAAACTCGTACTTTTCCTGACACATGACAATAGCATCGACGAGATACTTTTTAACATAGCTGCTGTGAAAAAGATTTTTACGTCCATGACATCGGGTAAAGCAGTGATAAGTTACTCCCTGAAGGATTATTCTAGGCTGTTTAGGCATTTTCATCTCCTGATATTCGTGTTTAATACTAATACGTCTGGAGATTAAAAATTTTTGAAAAAAAAGCGGTTCAGAGCAGATTTTGATAAAAAAAATGAAAAATTTTGCTCTGAACCAGGGGAAAAATGAAAATCAAAAAAAAAGGTTCAGAGCCTGTTCTTTTCAAAAACGGCTCTGAACCCTTTCACCACACACAAAGGGCTCTGCCCCTCATTTTAATTCTCTTCTATCTCTACTTAATCAACTCTCTCCCCAAATGAAAAGCCTTAAGATTCTGATCGATAAAATTCTCCTTTACAAGAGACTTGATCGCATCCTCCCAGTCACTGATATCAAACTCAAGATATTTCGACAGACATCCCACCATGACAATATTGAGCGCTTTCTTTGTACCGGCTTCTTTAAGCGCTTCAGTTGTATCAACCACAACAGTCGATGCGAAGTTTTCCTTCAGCCACGCTTCGATATCAGAAGGATACTTCATAGCACCTATCACAACCGGTGTAGGATCAATCTGCTCTCTATTTACAATAAGTACCGCGTCTTTATTCAGATATTCCAGTTTCCTCATAGACTCAAGGAGCTCAAGACTTATTACATAATCAGCTCCCCCTTTTGGAATCAAAGGAGAATAAACCTCTTTGCCGTAACGAACATGACAGTCAACGCTGCCTCCACGCTGAGCCATTCCATGAACTTCTGATTCTTTAACGTCATAACCTTTTTTTGTAGCTACTTCCATCAACACTTTACTTGCAAGGATAACTCCCTGGCCGCCTACACCTGCGAATATTACGTTTTTCATATTATCCTCGCTTAATCAAAATACAGTCACGTCTGGCAATAATAACTGAAGGTTCACGTGTGGCAACCTCTTCAACTATCACTTTTTCAAGTTCTTCAACGTTTCGCGGATCGACTACAAATACCCGCTTAACTCCGCATGCTCTAACCATCATTTCAAGATCGACTTCATAAGTCGGTTCACCCATTAGAGTTAATCCTGTTGCGGGATTCTCCTGGTGTCCTGTCATTGCGGTTATTCTATTGTCAAGGATCATAACAGTTCCAGTTCCCTTATTGTAAACAAGATCCATAAGCCCTGTAATACCTGAATGTAAGAAAGTAGAATCCCCGATAACTGCGACAGAGTTCTTCGCCATCTCCTCGCCTCGTGCTTTTTCAAATCCCAGATGCATCCCTATACTCGCGCCCATACAACCTTGAGTATGCATTGCAGAATACGGAGGTAAAACGCCGAGAGTATAACAACCGATATCTCCATTAACAACATAATCATGTTTCTTCAAAATATTAAATACAAAAGCGTGAGGACAGCCCTTGCAGAGTCCGGGAGGTCTGCCCGGTACATCCCCGGTATATGAGGGAACAGCTTTAACCGCGTCTTTTTTATTCAGTACGAGATCAACAATCTCAGGAGTCAGCTCTCCGCAGATAGGGATAATTTCTTTACCGATAACTTTTATCCCAAGCGCCTTAACATAATCTTCGATAAACGGATCAAGCTCTTCCACGACATAGAGCTCTTCCACTCCGGCTGCGAATTCTTTAATTAGTCTATCAGGGAGAGGCCATACCATGCCGATTTTCAAAACTGAATCATCGGGACATGTCTCCTTTACATACTGATAAGCAACACCGTTAGTTATTATTCCGCGCTTTTTATTTCCCCATTCAATACGGTTAAGCCCTGACTCGTCGGAGTAATCTTTCATCTTAATAATCTGCTGCTCAATAAAAACGTGTCTCGGCCTTGCGTGAGCAGGTATCATTACATATTTTTTCGGATCTCTGATAAAATCTTTTAGAGGAACTTCTTTTCTTTCTCCAATTTCCACAAGAGCCTGAGAGTGAGCAATCCGTGTAGTTATCCGGACTAAAACAGGTCTGTCAAACTTCTCGGAAATCTCAAAGGCGAGTTTTGTATACTCCTTAGCTTCCGCGGGACCTGACGGCTCGAGCATAGGAAGCTTCGCGGCACGGGCCATATGCCTGTTATCCTGCTCATTCTGTGAACTCCATGCGCCGGGATCATCCGCATTAATGATAACCATCCCGCCGTTTACCCCTGTATACGAAAACGTAAAGAGAGGGTCAGCCGCAACATTAAGACCAACATGTTTCATTGTCGCAAGAGATCTTGCTCCCGCAATAGACGCACCTGCCACAACCTCAAGTGCAACCTTCTCATTCGGAGACCACTGAGCCTTAATCTCCCTGAAATCCCTGGCAATAGTTTCGAGTATCTCAGTACTTGGTGTTCCCGGATAACCCGCCGCGACCGTGCACCCGGCTTCCCATGCCCCGCGGGCAATTGCTTCATTTCCCAACATTATTTTTGAAGTCATTTATTCTCTCCAATTATATCAATCTTTCTTACAATATTGTAGCCCTTATCATTTAAAGCTTTTTTTGCCGCTTCAATATCCTCAAATCGGAATATCATTACGGCCTTCCCTTCCCGTTTCTCAGTGAACGCATACATATACTCAATGTTAAGATTCAGATTTGCAAACACATCCAGGGCATTATAGAGCGAGCCGGGAGTGTCGTCAATCTCCAGAGCAAGAACATCTGTAATAGATGATGTTATATTATGCTCTTTAAGAACCTGATATCCCTTATCGGGATCATTGACTATCATTCTGAGTATTCCGAAATCCAGAGTTTCGGCAATCGTGAGAGTAATGATATTAATATTCTCATCTGCCAGAACTTTAAGCACCTTCTGAAGATGCCCCGGTTTATTCGTTACAAAAGCTGAAAGCTGAGTTACGTTCATTCCGACTCTCCTTTTCTTTTATCAACTACTCTCACAGCCTTCCCTTCACTCCTCGGAATTGTCTGAGGTTCTACTAGTGTAATCTTCGCAGTTATTCCCAGAGAACTTCTGAAACGGTCGGCTATATTTTTTGAGAGATTATTCATAACTTTAATTTCATCAGAAAAAATCTTTTCATTAACCTCAACCATTACCTCAATATCGTCCATGGAACCTTTTCTGTCAACAACGATCTGGTAGTGAGGCTCTGTCCCCTCAAATCCCATAAGCACCGACTCAATCTGACTCGGGAATACATTAACCCCGCGGATAATAAGCATATCATCAGATCTTCCCGTAACCTTATCCATCTTCACAAGCGTTCTGCCGCAGCTGCAGCCGTCGTGGTAAAGCCTGGTAATATCACGCGAGCGGTATCTAATACCAGGAAAAGCCTCTTTAGTAAGAGATGTGTACACTATCTCCCCCTTCTCACCTTCAGGCAGAACTTCACCTGTATCAGGATCGATTATCTCAACATAAAAGTGATCCTCAAAAACATGAAGCCCATTTTTTTCCTTGCACTCGGCGGAGACTCCAGGCCCGATAACCTCGCTCAGTCCATAGATGTCATATGCATCGATCTTAAGTCTCTGCTCAATCTCTTTTCTCATCTCCTCCGTCCAGGGCTCTGCGCCGAATACACCTATTCTGAGCTTGGTTGACTCAATCTTAAAATCTGGCATATTCTTTTCGATAAAGTCCGCAATATTAAGAGCATATGACGGAGTGGAACAGAAGACAGTTGTGCCGAAATCCTGCATAAGCATAAGCTGACGGGGAGTATTACCGCCCGACATGGGAACAGTAAGCGCGCCAAGCTTCTCTGAGCCGTAGTGTAGTCCCAATCCGCCGGTAAAAAGACCGTAACCGTATGCTATCTGAACAACATCGTTTTCAGAAACACCGTATGACACAAGGCTTCTTGCCACAACCTCGGCAAAAACGTTAACATCATTTTTTGTATAACCTACAACAGTGGCATTACCTGTCGTCCCTGAAGATGCGTGAACACGCACAACTTTACTTAGCGGAACAGCAAACAATCCGTATGGATAATTATCCCTCATATCCTGCTTAGTAAGAAATGGGACCCTTTTCATATCATCGAGAGATTTAAACTGATCGGGATGAAAACCCGCAGCTTCAAATTTCTTTTTGTAAAACGGAACATTATCATATGCATGCCGTATGGACCACTTCAATCTTTCAAGCTGAAGCTCCTTCATTTTATTTACCGGCATGGACTCAATTTCTCTATTGAACATTACTCTTTCCTCGTATTTATAAATGCATTATTTCAATAATTTTTAATAAAGGATAATTAATCAAATATTATTTTGTTTTTGTTCAGTGAATTTTTATAACTGATCATTTTTTGATGGTAGCCACTGCTTTCTGCCGCGCCTTCGGCGCGGCAGAAAGCAATTATTCAACTGGTATTTGAGTAACTAAGAATTCCCTGTTAGTAATTCAATATATAAGCGCTGAGATAAAATGAGGGGCAGAGCCTGAGTCTTGCAGAGTGATGCCGGAATCAAACAGGTTCAGAGCCCGTATCAATCACTACCCTGTTTCTACCTGTATTTTTAGCCTCGTATAGAGCGCTGTCGGCTCTGCGGACAAGCTCCTCTGCTGTTTCACCATACTTATACCGCGCAATGCCAAAACTGGCCGTAACCGGCCTATCTATAGAAAATTTAAAATTTTCGATTGAATACCTTATTCTTTCTGTAAACTGTTCAATATACTTCATATCCATTTCAGCGACTATAATACAGAACTCCTCGCCTCCCCATCTGGCAAGAATATCACGTGTCCTTATGAGCTTTTTTACAACTGTTGAAAACTCCTTCAGAACCGCATCCCCCAAATTGTGACCGAAATCATCATTAACACTTTTAAAAAAATCTATATCAAACATAATAAGCCAGAGTGAATCACCCCGCTTATACTCCTTCAGCTCATTATGCAATATCGAATCGAAAAAACGTCTGTTATGAAGTTCTGTCAATGAATCCATAGATGAAATATAACTTAGATTAGTTACGATCTCCTTCTCAGCACAGATCTCTTCCGCAAGAGTAACATTCTTTTGGAATATTTCAGAAAAATACATGGCTATAATAAAGAAATGTCCGGCAAGAAAAACAAAAAACATATACTGACTGAGGCTGCCGGGACCCATGCTTGTAAGAAAATATATAATATCATTTATAAAAGTAAAAAAAGCGGTAATCATAATCAGAAAATATATCAGCGCACCCTTCATCTTTCTTTTTACCCCGGAGAACATCGGCCCGGCAATTACATAAAGGGTAACAATCATTACATAAATCTGAAATATAGGGAGAGCCGATTTTATGTAATACACCGGAGCAGCAATCACATAAATAAGAGATGAAAGACCGAAGTATAACAGAATCCGGTAAATCCGGCTGCTGATCCCATCGGAATAGAGTTTCACAAAAAATCTCAGGAAGAAAATGAAAATAAGCAGAAAAGATACAAATTCAGTTTTTATAATCATCGTGTAACCAAGGGGTTCAACCAGCGAGAATATAAAAAAAGAATCAGAAAGTACAAAAATTCTCACCATGACCATAAGGCAAATCAAAGAGATATAAAGATTGGAAGAGGCTTTTCTGAAATAGAGGTGTATTGTTAAATGAAAGATTATTACAATTGCAAGCGCGCCAAGCACAAAGCTGTTTAAAAAGGTATCAAATATTTCCGCTGAATAAATTGCAGAGGGCGGACCAATTGAAACGGGATAGCATAAACCTCCCCGTCTGTCCTGAAAATTAACAACCTGTGCAGTTAGAGTCATCACAGTTCCTTCTGTGTTAAAATCAGTAATTGCCATGTTCCCTTTCGGCAAAGAATTATTCACCGGATCTTTTATCTCCCCGATCTCGGCAAGCAGAGTATTATCGGCCCAGACTTTACATATTGTTCTAACCCATTTAATTTTAATGGAATAATTTTTTCTTTCGGCGGGAAGCATGACTTTAATCCGATAAGTTCCAATCCCTTTAGCTCCCTGAAGCTTATTCCAGTCACCGGGAACATGAAGAAAAACAGGCTTCAGGAATTTATCCGGATTTTCGAAATCAGAAGGGGACAGAAGAACCCCGGGATAGAACTCCCATTCGCCGTTTAAATCAATAATTTTTGAGAAATGCCCGCTTCTGCTGAGATCAGCTGCACCTGCAACTGCATAAGTACTGCGGTTCTTTTCCTGCGTACAACCCGTTATAAATAATAATAAAAATGCAACGCATACTGCACAGATAACTCTAACATTGATTTTTTTGAGAGATTTAAACTCCCTGAAAGTCATAAATTTACCCCGTGTAAAGACTAAAATACTTAAAACGAAATTATTATCAATATCTTTTTATAATGGACATAAAAACTATAATACTTTAACTACTGTAAATGTAAATGAGGCTCTGAACCATTAATTATAATTATAACGCACGTTGTTTTTCGGGAGAAAAAAATCCGCTTTTCTGGCATAATGTATCCCCGGCCCCGCAGGGATGCCTGACAGATTATGAATCACCAGGTCAAAGTTCAGAGCTTAACAACAGTATAAAACCGGATCTACAATTACGACATACAGGAGAAAACAGATGGCGCTTTTTACAATAGACGAAACAAAATGCAGAAAAGACAGACTCTGCGTTATGGAATGCCCCATGCAGATAATAGCAATGAAAACAAACGATGATTTTCCAGAACCTGTAAGAGGAGCTGAAAAATTCTGCATAAATTGCGGACACTGTGTCGCAGTATGTCCAACAGGCGCGATAAGCCTCAGCACAATGAAAGCGGATGATTGTGAGGAGATAAATCCGCAGTGGAATCCGGGACATGAAGTTATGGAAAACTACATGAAAGCCAGACGTTCAGTGAGAAAGTTTAAAAAAGAACCGGTTGATAAAGATAAACTGAACCAGCTGATAAATATGGCCTCATACGCTCCGTCAGGTCACAACTCCCGCCCTGTTGAATGGACTGTAATTAGCGACAAAGATGGGGTAAAAGAAATTGCATCGATTGTAATCGACTGGATGAAAAAAACTCTCGAAGATAAACCTGACCTGGGCAAAATGTTTCACTTTGACATGATAACAAAAGCATGGGATATGGGGATCGATACGGTTACACACAATGCCCCTGCCATAGTCATTGTACACGGGAAGAAAGCAAACCCCATGGCGTCACAGGCCTGCACAATCGCTCTGACCCATCTGGAACTGGCCGCTCCGTCAATCGGTCTCGGCTGCTGCTGGGGAGGATTCGTTTCATGGTGCGCAATGGAGTGGAAGCCGCTGAGAGAGAAACTTGATCTCCCTGAAGGGAATGTACTATTCGGCACAATGCTTGCGGGATATCCGTTATTCAAATACTATCGTGTTCCGAAAAGAGAATCTGTAATTCACTGGAAGTAGGGCAATCGCACCACCCCATCCGCCCTGCCGGGCACCTTCCCCATGATAAGATTGGGGAAGGGTTAAGTATTTTTTTTAGAAAGCGATCCCTCCGCATAAATAAACTATCGGTGCCCAGGTAACATCCGCATTATCATTCCCTCCAACAGGCTGTGAAAGGAATCCTCCATCTATAAAAAAGATATACCCCCCTTGAAGAGCAAACTGAAGTTCAACACTTAAATTAAGCCCCATACCGTCTGCAGGATCAAAATTATTTATATCAATAGAAGATTTTCTATACCCTATATTTAATCCCGGCTTCAAAGCCACATCACTGGAAAGCATAAACTTCGGCTTGAATGCCATGCCAATTTCCCAGAATGAGGCATCAACCTCTGTGCTCCCGGAGGATAATGATACCGTTGAGTAGTTTCCATACACACCGACAGCAAATTTCGGAGCTACATAAGTATCGGCAAAAATTCTAAACAGAGGGCCTGCATCCTTATCTAGATCGAAATCCTCAACATAAACAGTTCCGGGGAGCCATATCCCGGCTTCTAAACCAATATCATATTCCCTTGACTGCAGGTCAGCGTTTCCTGCTGCATATGAGGTAGAATTTAAAACTAAAACTATTGTCCCCAACACCATAATTGATAAAATTTTCTTTAGAAACATATTAGCATCTCCTTAAAATTATTTGTATTTTGCAATAATCAACTGCCGTATCATAGAGTATTCATGATTTTATGTCATCGGGGGAAATACGTAGATAAATAAAAAATATCATAATTGGCATTTTATACCTGAAATAATTCAAAAAATATACCTCAGACCTTAAAAGAATTACTACATACTCTAGCTGCATAAAATGGAAGACAGTAAACTTTTCACTTATTATAACAGTATAGAAATTGAAAAAGAGTTTGACTTATTCAAATAAGCTCTCATTCTTAATTATATGATTCTATTATTTTATATAAGCTCGCTGGCAATTATTGCAACAGGATGTTCTATTCTTGGTTTTTATGTGTTACTAAGAGACAAAAACTCCCGTATAAACAGATTATTTTTTATAAATTCCATGCTTCTTAATATTGTAATAATTTTTACTATACTGATCCAGCTCCCTGACGAAATTCATCAGGTAAAATCACTGCAGAGTATCTATAATATTTTTCTGATCATTTTTCTTCTGGAATCTCTTCATTTTAATCTTGTATTCACAAAACAGAAACTCAGCCGGTATTTAATAATCACCCTGTCAATTTTATCATCTTTAATATTTATTATATTTCTTATAAAGGGACCGGATCTGCTCAGCGTCTCAAAGATAAACGGTTTATGGGTATATGAATTAGTAAATAACCGGTTCTGGTTTCTGCTCTATTCACCGCTTCTCACGCTGATTGCTTTTCTTATGCTGTATTGTCTTTTTATATTCAGCAAAAGCGCCGTATTAAAAAAAGAGAAAAATCAGGCCAGAATTATAATGATTTCAATTCTGACTGCTTTTGGAGGGGGATTCTGTTTTCTTATGATTTTCCCGGCTTTTAATATTTACAGAGCCCCTCTTCTGACTCCGTATTTTTTTGCAGTCTATTTATATGGAATATTTTATTCGATGAACAGATACCGGTTTTTATCATTTCAGATAAGTGACATTGCCCGGGAAGTTCTATCTCACATAAAGGATATTATAATAATTCTCAATCCCGATGAAACGGTAATGGATATAAATAATAACATGAATAAGATACTTTCAAAGGATAAAGAATACTTCTTCAGAAAAAGCATACATGAACTCATAGAAAAAAATCATGAATTCTCCACGAATTTAAAAGCAATCTCCGCCGGTAAAAATGATTCTTTCAACAGCAGAATAATTTTCAAAAATGACCCTGAAAGCGTAATCACGGATTCCTGCATCTCAAAAGTTTACGATAAATTCGGAGACTTTGCCGCAATACTTATTGTTTCAAAGGTGAACAGAGGAATAAGACAGTTCATGAAATATTTCAAAGTCACAGAGAGAGAGATGGAGATTATTCACCTGACAATATCGGGCCTGACAAACAAAGCTGTATCTGAAAAGCTGAGAATTACAGAAAGAACTGTTGAAACGCATCTTAATAATATTTACAACAAACTCGGTATAAATAATAAGATTGAACTTGTAAGAATATCCGGCGATTTCGAAATTAATCCGTCATAAAAAAACCGGATTATTCAGCAGCAGACGCAAATTCCACACCTCCGGGATTTCATCTCAAAGGACAAATGAATAGTTAGAGGGGCCAGAGCATAACTTAAAAAAAATAGTTTCCAAATCGGAAACTATTATAAATATAGTTTTCATCAGTTGGCAAAATACTATTTATCCTGATCTAAGAGGAAATAAAAATGATAAAATCATCGCTTGAAGCTTACAGCGAACAGCTCGCACGGGAAACCAAGCGCCAGGCAATTCAGGAAGAGTTAAATAAAAGAGCTATCGAAACTGCTGTGGAATTATTAAGTCAAAATATACCTCTGGAAAAAATAGCAGAGATTACAGGACTTACAATAGATGATATTCAGAAACTCAAAGAGTAGATTACCTGAATCAGGATTCTCTGAATTAACACAACCCTCAGCAAAGGGGGGGTTCTCCAGACTTAATCAATATATAATTGCACAATTCAGAAGACACGTAAACATCAGAATTGTAAATTTTTAATATTGCCGGCCTTAGCTCCGGGATGATTTTTTTCTCTTTAGCTTCTAATAAAACCCCAAGAGATCCGATTGTTTTTATATCATTAAGCCCGGCTATTTTTCTTGCTCTCTTGTCGTCGATTAGAAGAAGATCGGCTTTAAGACGTTTATATAAAATCATAGCCTCAATCTCTCCCTGCCCAAGTGTATAATCTGATATAATTATTTCTTCAGCAGAAACTTTGATAATTCTGTCTTCCAGATATTTACACAGAACAACTGACTCCGGTTTACCCGGTGTTGTCACTTCGCTGAATACGGAAAATGGGACCTTGACTTCACCATAAAGCAGATCCAGAAGGTGTAAAGAATCTGCTGCAGATAATGCAATCAAAGATGAGCTGTCGGCAATTAGAAGCATCAGATTCTTTTTCTGATATTTTCTAATTCACGATCAATTTCCTCTACGGAGTATTCTATTACAGGAATTTGATTTTTTTTGCATTCTACAATAAAATCATATATATTCATTTCTGAAAGTTCTGAAGCCTTAGACAAAGAGACTCTACCCTGCTTAAACAGAATTAGAGCACTGTTTTTTTTCAGTTCATATTCTATTTCCGAATCACCAAAATACAGCTTGTAACTTTCCGGAAGTTCGATTGTTATATTCATATTAATAATCCTTTTCCTTTACAGTTATATTAATAATCACTACATCATTATTAGTCAAGATTTTATTCCGGCTTACCCACAAACCTGAATTCCAACAATTTACCGGTCTAGTTCATTGTACTTCTTGTAAAGCAGAACCAGCAGATAATTCTTCCATGAAAACTTAACCTTACCGATAAACCGGAAAGGGATTAACTCTTTCACTTCATCATAATTAGACAGATAAAACGATGATATAGGTGAGAGTATTCTATTACGGCTTACCGGATAGATTGTTTCGTAAGTTGTATCCCGCGAGGGGAGTTCCATGGTAAAATAACCGTCAATATCATTTATATTATAATTTCTGCTGAAAAATATATATCTGTAACGGAGAGATTTTTCATCAATATAAATATTCTTAATACTTACAAATGGCGAAATAACAGAGAATAGTACAAAAACAACAAAAAACGGCACGGTTAGATAAAAGAGGGGATCTCCGGGAGTTATTTGACCGGAGGTGAACAAGGGTGACATCCCCAAATATGCTCCTGCTGAAACTGCAATAAGCAGAATATGCATAATCAGCGCAAGTATGGAGAATTCACCCTTTATCTTCATATATTATTCTACTCCGGAATTTTCCCTTCCTGAGTCTCGTTATCCCAGAATGGTGATATCGTAAGAAGAGTATTTATTACATCGGGAAGCACACTTAAAGTATAATCAATTTCATCTTCAGTTGTATATCTACTGAGACTGAACCTTATCGATCCGTGAATCTTCGAGAAAGGTAAATTCATACCGCGAAGAACATGGGACGGTTCAAGTGAACCGCTTGAACACGCAGAACCGGTTGAGATATAAACCCCCTGTTTATCAAGATAAAGAAGAATAGACTCACCCTCAATAAATTCAAATGATACATTAAGCGTATTAGGAGTACGTGGTGCGTTAAGTCCGTTCACGGTTGAAGTCTTAATAGTTTTGAGAATATTAGCCTGAAGCTTGTCACGGAGTTTTGCAACACCTGCCATATCTTTAAGATGAGTCATGGCAAGCTCGGCAGCCATACCCATCCCTACAATCCCGGGGATGTTCTCGGTTCCGGGGCGTCTCCCCTTCTCCTGATGTCCTCCGAAGATCATAGGCCTCATTCTCGATCCTTTCCTGACATAGAGAGCACCAATTCCTTTCGGTCCGTGAAACTTGTGAGCGGATATTGAATAAAGGTCGCAATTGAGTTTCTTCACATCAATTGGAATCTTACCTGCGGCCTGAACTCCGTCTATATGAAACATGACACCCTTCTCTTTCAGAAACGCACCTATCTCTTCAACAGGCATAATTACACCCGTCTCATTATTCGCATGCATAATTGATACAAGCGCGGTCTCCTCTGTAACTGCGTCCTTAACAGCTTGAAGATCAACAACACCTTCGCTATTCACAGGAACATAGGTTACCTTATAACCCTCTTTCTCCAGCTGTCTGCACATATTCAAAACTGCAGGGTGTTCAACCGTAGAAGTTACAATATGTTTTTTATCCCGATAGTACGAGGTGATCCCGCGAATTGCAAGATTATCGCTCTCTGTGGCACTCCCTGTGAAAGTAATCTCATAGTCGTTCTCTGCTCCAAGCAACTGTGCAACCTGATGCCGTGCATGTCCCATGTCCTTCGCGACACGCCCTCCGAAGGTATGCATACTCGAAGCATTTCCGTACTTCTCTTTATAAAAAGGGAGCATTGCATCTAAAACTTCCGATGGCACCATTGTTGTTGCGTTATTGTCGAGATAAACATCTCTTGCCATATCTTTCACCTATACGTGTTTAATAACAATATTTTTAGATACAGACTTGCGGAGCTCTTCCTGTACAAAATTTTCAAGTGTCATAGAGGCCGTCATACACTGCGAGCACGCTCCCATGAGCCGTACAGATACTTCATCTCCATTCACATCAATGAGTTCAATATCCCCACCGTCACGCTTAAGTCCCGGACGGATAACATTATTGATAACCTCTTCAACTTTTTTTATCTTCTGCAGAGTAGTGAGAGGTTCATCGCAGCATCTGTCAGCTTTTGTGCTGCATCGCCCTCTCTCCTCTTCGATTATATCTTCAATTTTAGGGATACATGTACCACAGACTGTTCCCGCGCCTGTAAGTTCCATCATATCATCAATATTGGTAATACCCTTTGTATGCACAGCTTCACGGATATCAATATCAGTGATGTTCATACAGTGACAGATAATCTCCCCGGCAGGTTCGTCCTCTACGGGAGGTTTTTCCCCTCTGTAATCAGCTATGGCGTTTGTCAGAGCCTCTGACCCCATGACAGAACAGTGTATCTTCTGATCAGGAAGTCCGCCGAGATATTCCACTATATCCTGGTTGGTAATTTTTTCGGCCTCTTCAATTGTTTTCCCCTTAACCATCTCGGTCAGAGCCGATGAAGATGCAATTGCGCTTCCACATCCGAAAGTTTCGAATTTGGCATCAGTAATAACTCCATCAGCAACTTTTATATAAAGGGTCAGAGCATCGCCGCACACTACGCTCCCGACATAACCAACTCCGTCAGCATCGTCGATTTTCCCTACATTAACAGGATTTGTATATAAATCTTTAACTTTTTCAGTATATTCCCACATAATATTTCCTCTAAAAATTTTAATATCTGCATCTTTTAAAATTCACTAAGCCGCGATTAAGAATTTACTCAAATACTCAAATTATCTGTTTGTAAGTCAACAAATTTCTTTGATAGTTACAGTTATTTTCAAGCTATTCATAAACCGATTACATTTTAAATCCTCCACGCCTTCGGCGAAGAGGAGAGCAATGTTACCACTGGTTTTTGAATAATCACAATTTTCGAGCAGCTGTATGTTAACTTTGACTGAATGAAGGATTTAATAAAAGAGTTTTACAAGGTTCAGAGCCCTATACTACTCATTCATGAATTCCTCTACTTCATAAAGGCAAAGTTAAGATTTCGACCCGCATCTCCATATCTATGCGAGAAAAAGTCTTCATTATCTGTCCTGTTGCAGATCCTGGGATTGAATATGTTCCCGGCTCTGACCCCCTCTCTCTTAAGAGAGTTTTCAACAGATCCCCATAAATCCACATGAAGCTTTCCATGAACAGATATTGTATTTTCCGGGAAATGACAGGCTACATCTTCGTTAACCTCGTAGGATTCGGGACCGATAGACGGCAGTATAAATGCTCTGATATCCGCAGGGTCAGAGCCGTATAAAAACACCATCTCCTTCACGCATTTTGAAGTAATATTAAAACTAGCCCCTTTCCATCCGGAATGAACTGCTCCGAGTACAGATTTTTCAGAATCATATAAAAAAAGAGGGACACAGTCGGCAGTTCTTATAACAAGCGCGACACCTTTTATTGCGGTAATAAGCCCATCGGCCTCACCCGCAGAGAGTAAATCACTTGAAGGGTCATTAAGAACATGAATAATCATGCCCCCGTGAACCTGGTCGAGCATTACAATATTTCTGCTCTCAATACCGGTTATACGGCTGAGAATCTTTTTTTCGGCAATTCTGATTTCAGAATAAGTCCCATTGTAATCGATTGAATTAGTTTTTCTCCCGATTACTCCGGCATAAAAACTGTCAAAACCGGAATCGACTATATAGTGACCTTTATCATATTTCAGTAATTTTTCCATATATTAAGAGAACAGAATAATAAAATTTTAGCAAGAATTTTTTATTATTCATGCCGGTTTTGAAAAAATGAAACAGTAAAAGTTAAGACTTTACCTGTACGAAATCCTCTTAAGATTACTTCTTACGACCAGTCTTGAAAGGAGTATCGATACTTCATAAATAATCATAAGCGGTACACCCACCATGGCCTGCGAAAGTGGGTCAGGCTGCGGAGTTATTATTGCAGCGATAATCCATATTGCAACGATGGCATATTTTCGTTTTCCGCTTAACATTGCCGGAGAGATAAGCCCCATCCTTGTAAGAACAAGAACGATTACAGGCACTTCAAAAAGAACACCCATTGAAATACTTAAAAATAGAATAAAACCGAGGTAGTTGTCTGCACCTATCGTACTCAGCATATCCTTCCCCACAAATCCGAGCATAACCTTAACCGCAGCGGGAAGAAGCAGAAAAAAGACAAATGCAACACCTGAATAAAAAAGAATAACTGCGGATATAATCGAAAGCCGGGAAAACATCCTGTTGGTTATATTTAGAGAAGGAACAACAATACTCCATATCTGATAAATAATAAGCGGAACAAGTACAAAAAGTGCAGCCGCAACAGATACTTTGAACTTAAGCATAAATCCCCCCATAAGGGTGAAAATGTTAAGTTTATTCCCTGATTCAACAAAGGGTTTATTGATATAATGGAGGAGTATATCGGAAAAATAAAATGCAACGGGAGTTATAATTATAAACATCAGAAGAGTGACCAGCAGTTTTGACCTGAACCTGTCGAGAACTCCAATCATATCAATAGAATTATCTGCTTTTGGTGCTGATGATTCAGATTCCGGTGATTCGATTTTCTCCGAAGGGATTTTCTTTACAGCAGTTTTTTTTACTGCAGATTTCTTTACTGCAGGCTTGTTAGATCCGGTCCCGGCTGTCGCAGATTTTTTCTTCACAGTTCCGGTTTTTTTCTCTTTCTTTTCCAATTAAATCACCCGCTGAAAATGTTATATAAAGTTATCTGAAATTTAATTATCTGATTTGAATGATTCATTACAAGGGGATACACAGCTGTCAAGATAAAACTTCGTGTCTGAATCACAGATTAAAGAGATTTTAACGATTACGGTTCGCCACGATACCGGAGTCAGAGCCCACATCTTTTGTACAGCCCCCTAAATCCCCCGGAGGAGGACTTTAATATAAGATTCTCCATTAAATTGATTGAAAACACTAGTCTAATCTCTATGGTTTTGCCTTTTTCGGGGTTGCGAAGGCTTTGCGAAATGATTTACAGTCAAAAATAAAAGATGTTGATAAGGATTAGCCTATTCCCGGGTCAGAGCACTCTACATGAACAATCTTCTACTTCTCAATCTGATCCCTGTTGAGCATTGAGATAAAGAGCTTTGCCAGCCGCTTCATATGTGCAACCCCTTCCTCTCTTGTTCTGCCGGGATATTTTCCGAATGTGAAAACAATACCGTTTAAAACCGAAAAGATAAGATGAGTCACGGGCCTTATATCCTGCAGACTTGTCTCCTTTGCAAGAATCTCGTCAAAAGTGGTAAAAAGCTCCCGGGAGATCTCCTTCAGCTGATCAATGGATTCCTGTGTTTTGAACTTTCCGTCCATAACACAGTGCTGAACTATACGCATATAGTCGTAATTATCGATCATCTCTTCCATATATCTTTCCGCAACTTTATCTAGAGAGTAATTCCCGGAATTGAGCATATCCTTCATTATGTTAACGGCACGCTGAAATCCGCGGAGTGAAACTTCAACATAAAGAGTCTCTTTATCGGGAAAATATGTATAGATCGACCCGGGAGAAATACCTACCTCTTTCGCAAGATCTCTCATATTTACATCATCAAATGGTTTAGATGAAAAAATCTTCTCGGCTACATCAAGAATAAGATTTTTTCTCTGCTCCTTTTCCTGCTCCTTAAGATCTGTGAACTTTTTTGATTCTATCATAACTATCCTTGCTGCTTTTTATATAACATCTCCCGGACTACAATTCGTGAATTTCAAGGGGGGAGCGATTAAAAATGATCCGGAAATCTTTATTTTTATATCACATGGGCTCTATCGGGCTCTGTACCCTTACAAAAAGAACGAAAAATGAGAGGTTCAGAGCCTCTTTTCCCAATAACTACACCTTTTCTTTTATAATATGGCAAGGAAAAATTATTTTTTTCGATGATATGGTTTATTTTATCAAATAGCATTTGACATTTTAAACTAAATTTATTAACTTAAACATTGTTCAGCAATCAATACGCCGTTTAAAAGGAGATTCCAGATGAAAATGCATTCAATAAAAGGATACATCAACAATCTCTTTATTGCAGAATATGACCATGGGCTCCTACTTTTAGATGGGGCATCACCCGCAGATATACCTGTGATTGAAAAATTCTGTATAGAAAATCTAAATCGCCCCGTATCTGATATCAAACTTGCCATTGTAACGCACATGCACCCCGATCACTCAGGTGCAGCGCCTCTACTGCGTAAAAAATACGGTACCCGTATAGCCGCATATAAAAATATCGATCAGTGGTACAAAGGGCCCTCGGGGTGGGTACAGCATATTCTCGACTGCCTCATGGCACAGATAGTGGCCGCCAAACAGGGAACAAAAATCAATAAAGTATTCAGTCAGAGGATTACAAAGCCGGACTTTCTCCTGGACAGCGGTGATCTCCTCCCCGATTTTCCCGATTGGAGGATTATTCATACTCCCGGGCATACTACGCATGACATAGCGGTGTATCACTCCGGACAAAAAATCCTCTATTGCGGAGACAGCATTATCGAGGTACGCGGCCGTTTTTACCTCCCTCTTCCGGTAATATTCAGAGGCAGAATGAAACAGTCTTATAAAGAGATGGCTTCACTTGGAGCGACAACAATTCTAATCCCTCACGGCAATACCATACACACAGACAACAGCAGGGAAATTTTTAGAAAGATGATATCGCTTCTGGAGGAGCCGCCGAACAAAATCAGACGGAGAGTGCATTATTTTTCTGTATGGTCACCGGATATATGGAAGCCCACAATGAGGAGACTGATTTTCGGATAGATTACAGAAGGAGTTCGTGTCTCTTCCGTTTTGTAAAGCCGGAGATTTTTCTGTAGCCCGCGCGTTTCAGTTTCTCTATGGCTAAGGGGTAACCGCTGCAGACATCTTCGGGCGTATGAGAATCGGAACCCATTGTCAACGGTACATTCTCCTGAAAAAATATATTTATAATTTCATCGGATGGATATAACTCCGCCACAGGTTTACGCATTCCCGAGGTGTTTATCTCGGCAGCAATACCGTATGCGGACATCTTCTTTGCGATACGTCTGACAACTGGTGTCAAATCAGATTTCGATCTATGACCGAATTTTTTTATAAGATCAAAATGCCCGACAATATCACAGAAGCGCGCATCGACAAGTCCCTCAATCAGTGAATAGTAATCTTTATATATTTCGTCAATGTCTCTTTCTTTATAACGTTCAATCTCCGAAGGATTGTCAACTCCCCAATCTCCCATGTAATGAGTGGAACCGATTATAAAATCCACATCGGGGTCTAAAAGAAATCTCTCTTCGAATGAATCAAAAAGAGGAAAGTCCAGTTCAAACCCGAGTTTAATATCGATCCGGTTTTTATACTCCTCTTTTTTTGAAAGGACTAAACTGATGTATCCATCAACCTCTTCAGGATGCATGGATATCCCCTCCCTCAGATGAAGTGGTAGAGGAGCGTGATCGGAAAATCCGAACTCCGTAACTCCGTGTTCTATTGCTTTTATAATATACTCATCCAGCTCCCCTATTGCGTGGCCGCAGAGAGTAGTATGATTGTGGTAGTTAACCATTGATGTCAGTATCCATGCCTATAGTAAAAATGTGAAATATCATTAAGAGCAGTATATATTTTTGAATCGACTTTATCCATTTTAACGAAAAACCTCTCCATACCTCCGTCACCTTCAGGGTTTACAACTGTAAGAATATTCCAGAGATATGGAACTTTACCGCCCGGCTTACCACTGCGATCAATAGAATCTTCAATAACTTTGGTATCCATTATATTCTCAAGACCGACGGAAACAAACTTATCGTTATCATCGGAGCTCTCGGTAGCGCCTGAAGGATGTGTCAGGTAAAGAACGAGAACCTGCTTCTTCTTCATGTATATTGCCGCAAGCTCAACGTTTCCAGCTTCAAAATATCTCGGCCTGATTACGATTTTACTGATCTTGGAAAAATCGCCTTTATACGGGTAGAATGAAAGGAGAAATCTTAATCTGTCAGGGGTAAGCAGAAGAGACTGATTCCCGGGATAACCTGTGCCGGGATAAATAATTTCTATTATTGAATCGTTATTTTTATATCTATCGCAGAGATAAAGACTCCCTACCCGGTCAACAAGGAGAGTATCGATGTCAGAGACGATCTCGTCATCAATGCCGGGGATAGTGTAATCAATCCTCTGCCCGCTTCCGGCACTGCAGTTGTAGTACTCTCTGATATCGAACATCTGAATCTCCCTGAAATAAAAAAATTACTACTCATATTTTCCCGTATTCACCTCTTCCCGGGAATGACGTAAAAATTATTTAAAACCTAAAAGCTCGCTTATAAGCACCCATGCCTGCTGTCTTTTAGCATCATATGCAGTGAGAGCTGATTCTTTTCCGGTATCTACATATTCGATAAAGAACTTACCTTCATCGATCAGAAGAGTATAACAGTCTATCATTTTTTTTAAGAATTCCGCGTCAGCTCCCGATACTTCTTTCGACTTCAGAAGTTTGTTAAGATAATCTTTCTGTACACCGCCCTGTGCAACAATTGAATTTACAAAGGATTTTGCCTGTTCTTTATCATAAACTTCTTTAGTATGAGAATCCGCAATAACCCCTATCGATAGATAAGTAAGATAGAGATTTGATCCGCCCGCAGCACCGATAGTTTCAAGCTGAAGATCGCTTGCCATTGCTGCTGAAGAGATAACAAGCGATGCTATAAGACTGAAAATTTTTACTTTCATATTATCATTCTCCTTTTTTATTATGCTTTACCTGCTGAACCGAGCACGTTTATATTTTTATGCATATATAGTTCCTTTAGAGCATCCCTTGCCGGACCGAGATATTTTCTAGGATCAAACTCACCTGGATTTTCTTTCAGGACTTTTCTTATTGCGGCTGTCATGGCGAGTCTTCCGTCAGAGTCGATATTGATTTTGCATACTGCAGATTTTGCCGCTTCACGAAGCTGGCTTTCAGGGATACCAATGGCATCATCCATCTTTCCGCCGCAAGCGTTAATCTGAGCGACAAGTTCATGAGGAACTGAGGATGAACCATGAAGCACTATGGGAAATCCCGGGATTCTTTTTTCTATTTCATGTAGAATATCGAGTCTTATTTTCGGGTCTGTTCCCGGTTTAAACTTAAACGCTCCGTGAGAGGTACCGATTGCAATTGCAAGAGAGTCAACACCTGTTTTAGAAACGAAATCCTGAACCTCTTCCGGTTGAGTAAAGACATGTTCCTCGGCGTGAACATCATCTTCAACACCTGCAAGAACTCCAAGCTCGCCCTCAACGGTAACATCATGCTTATGTGCGTAAGCTACGACTTTTTTTGTAAGCTTAACGTTATCAGCATATGAAAGATGAGATCCGTCGATCATTACAGATGAAAACCCCGTGTCGATACAGCTTTTGCATAATTCAAAAGAATCACCATGATCAAGATGAAGAACTATGGGGAGTTTTTTACCGAGATCCTTCGAGTACTGCACAGCACCCTCTGCCATATAACGGAGCATTGTCTGATTTGCATATTTCCTTGCACCGGCAGAGACCTGAAGAATTACCGGAGAACTGGTTTCGACACATGCCATGATTATAGACTGGAGCTGCTCCATATTATTAAAATTGTACGCAGGGATAGCATATCCCCCCTTTACAGCTTTTTTGAAAAGATTCCTTGTGTTGACTAAACCTAACTCTTTATAACTGATCATAATTTTACCTCAATTTATTTTAAAAATGACAATATAAGTTTTACCGCCGATTATCCGGTGTCAATGAAAATTTAACACAGTTTCCTGCCGCAACATATGTAGCGGATTATCTTCATCGGCGTGTATGCTTCGCATACACTGGGGATGTTGGATTACGTGGCGTTGCCCCCGTAATCCAAGATTTCAGTCGCAGAGCAAAGCGCTGTTCGCCGAAAAAAACTGCTACCCGAACGACAGGTCTAATATAACAAAATTATCTGAAAAAACAAAGATAAATCTTAAAGATTAATACCATAATATATTAATTTTATGGTAATATATATCATGAGAAATCCTATTGCGCTATCCAGAATCCTCCACGATGTCTGCTTTTTAAAAAGCGGCGCGAGAAACCTCCCGCTGAATGCAAGAGCAAAAAACCACACAAAAGAAGCGGTTACCGCGCCTAATGCGAAAAACGGCCGTATCTCAGGAGATCTTGCCGCCCCGAAACCTCCAAGCATAACAACAGTATCAAGATATACATGGGGATTTAAAAATGTAAGAGCGAGAGTTGTCATAACCGCACCCTTCAGCGGAATGGATGTAAAAACTTCACCGTTCAGATCCAGAACCTCACCCTTCACTGCCGAACGGAAACACTTAAAGGAAAACCATGAGAGATAAACTGCTCCCCCAAATGAAACTGCTTTTGTTATTAGAGGATGGCTGCTGAAAAGAATCCCCATTCCGGCTATCCCCAGTGCAATAAGAAGCGCATCGCTGAAAGCACAAATTGAAGCGATGACCATGCGGTGTTCACCCCTTATCCCCTGCTTCAACACAAAGGCATTCTGTGCGCCAATGGCAATAATAAGCCCGGCTCCCATTGCAAAACCTTCAATCATACTTCTGAGTATTATCATATTAATCCCATCAACTGAACTTGCGAAGCATATACATCTCAAAATCAATCACAGCTGATTGATCATGTTTACAGCAGCAGATATTTGTCAACATCAAACAAGGTCATTTTTTAATATTAAAATAGTAATAAATTCAAACGAAAAAAACTGCTGATCTTTTTTCTCGATTATTTTCGGGTTAGATAGTTATGCGGAAGTAGCGTTTACGCGCAGCGCCGTGCCTCCAAAAATATTTTGCTGCTATAATCATCAACAACAACAAATAAATATAATTCATTTGACTTTTTAACAATGTAACTAAAATGTAACTATTATAGTTACATTTTATACTCATATAAAAAAGTCTTTAATTCTTTTATCATTTATCTGACGAAAAGAATTATAAAGAAGGAGAATCTGTTATGAATTTAACAATTAGGAACATACCTGATTATATAATAAACAAAATTAAAACTCTTTCAGAAATCGAAAAACGGAGTTTAAACAGCGAAATTCTTATTCTTCTTGAAAAGGGGCTTCTGAATGAAAGCAGCCTTAGCAGTAACAGATGTATAAACAACGAAACTCAAATCAGAATATGGAGCAAATTATCCGGTACATGGAAAGATAAAAGAAGTACCGATGAAATAATTGAAGACATCTACTCAAACAGATCTGCAGGGAGAGAGTTCTCCATATGATACTGATTGATACAGATGTCTGCATAGAGATATTACGCGGTAATAAAAAAGTAATCTCCAGACGCGGAAAATACGAATCGGTTATAGCCGTTTCTTTTATGACCGTTGCCGAACTTTATTACGGAGCAGAAAACTCCGGAAATGTTCAGCACAACATTTCAATTATTGAAGAATTACTTTTAACTCTGTTTATCATTGAATCGGATTATATGATAATGAAAAAATTCGGAAAGATTAAAGCTGCCTTAAAAAAAGTCAACTGCCTCCTCCCCGATGCGTATATATTCATTGCCTCAACAGCCATCGAAAAATGTGAATTTTTAGTAACCGGGAATATTGAACACTTTAAACGGATTGAAGGATTAAAAATAGAAAACTGGATAAGATAACTGCAGCAAAATAATCTCCGGGAAAAAATTAAGATACAAAAAAACCTTGCCATTCTTTTACCTGACAATAATCAGTAACAACCGGACAGAAACAGGAAATGATAATGAAAACAACAGATCTGAAAGCTAAAATAATTCTCCTTGCGGCGATGATAATATGGTCAACATCCTTTATTGCGCTGAAGGCTACTTTCAGGACATACGACCCTATGTTTGTAATCTGGGGGAGACAGATACTAGCATCTATTCTGTTCCTTTTTGTTATCAGACATTTATGGAAAACCTGTGACTATAAAAAAGGTGACTACAAGCTTCTTCTGCTCATGGCGATATTTGAGCCGTGCCTTTATTTTCTTTTTGAAGCAATGGCGATTACAAACACCACTGCATCACAGGCAGGGATTCTTACATCGACTCTGCCGATACTTGTTGCAATCGCGGCATTTTTTACTCTCAAAGAAAAAACCACTCCTCTTACATGGCTAGGATTTATTATTGCAGTAACCGGTGCGGCAATTCTCAGCATATACAGCGAAGTTACGGAGAGCGCGCCGAATCCGGTACTTGGGAATTTTCTGGAATTCTGCGCAATGATATGCGCTGCAGGCTACACAATTTCACTTAAAAAACTTAGCGAAAGATACAACCCGTTTTTTCTCACGGCGTTCCAGTGTTTTATAGGATCGGTATTTTTCTTTCCGTTTATTTTCATTAAAGGGAGAGGATTCCCCACAGAGTTTGTTCTCTATCCGGCGCTTGGTATTGTTTACCTTGGTATTGTCGTGACAATAGGAGCATACGGACTTTACAGTATGGGGATCAGCAGAGTAAAGGCCAGTACAGCCGCGGCGTTTGTTAATCTTATACCGGTTTTCACGATGTTTTTCGGATGGATTCTCCTCGATGAGAAGATGAACTTTATACAGTACTGCGGATGCGGTCTGATTTTCACCGGAGTATATTTAAGTCAGAGGCGGAGGAAGCCATCTTCGCCTCCACTATAGCAGTTTACGATTGAATTAGATCTTGCAATTTCAAACGTATGTGAGAAATATAAAATTTACTGCAAGAATAAGATTTCTCAGTCACTATCGCTTCTTCGAAATGACAACGGAAACTTCTTCTGTCATTTCGAAGAAGTTTCAGAAGATGTTTTATTTATATATTATCTGCGACTGAGAAATCTTTTTATTTAAAACTAGATTTCTCACCCGAAGAATTGACGAGGATTCGAAATGACAATGCTCTAATCAATTCGTATAATGCTATAGTTAACGAAGAGAGATAGTCTTTTGTTTGCACTTAAAATCAAGTACCTCTTCTAAGTATTATTTTTACTGGACAAAATATCTATCAGGATTTCTTTTACTCCTGTTATAATACATGGAGTAGAACATGAACGAAATTAAATATATACCGATGAAAAATTACGGACATCCTGGAACTTTTTCATACAACTGGTTCTATTACAGATCTGCGATAAAGGGTGTTCTCCGGAAACACCGGCTGGAGTTTAAAAAACCTCGCTACGGACGCGATAATAATTTTGTATATCTGGAGTCAACAAAACGAAGATGGCACAGACTATATAATGTCCCGGAAAACATTCATGTTCCGTTTACGGTTTACGGATACTCGGGAGCCGTTGGGATGATGAAAATACTTAAAGAGCTTGGAGTAAATTTCCGTCACCTCCTACATCTTAAAAGTGAAATGCATATCTCCGGGGAGATGCAGGCTGGAGAATCCTATGTTATCGATTTTGAATTTGACGACGTTCTGCGGATTAAAGCTGACAAGGCTGCAATTATCGGGACTGTTAAAGTAAAGCAGAACGATAAAGTATTTCTTACTGTACACGATCACTTTGTTATAAAAGAAGTACCGGAAGCCGACCTTGACAAACTGAAAGTTGATGAGACCGGTCAGTTCAAAGGCATTACAAGGATTCCGGTAAAACCTATGGAGAATGCAATCTCACGCGAGTTCTTTATTGAAGGTCATTACGCCAGAGATTACGGAAGTGCGTCGGGAGATAAAAATATTGTTCATACAACAACATTTGCTTCGAGAATTTTCGGATACAGACGGCCATTCATTCAGGGATTATGCACGGCAAATTTAATTCTTTCAAAGCTCTGCATGGATGGTGTTAGCCTGAGTTATTTCAGCATAGTTTTCTGCAGACCGGTTTTTCTGAGAAGCACCGTCTTTCTTAATTATACAGAAAGTGAATACAGACTTATGGACAGAAAAGGTCGCGTTCTATGTTTCGGCAATATCAGGAAAGAATAAATTATCTGTTTATATTATTCCGGAGAGACCAGTTTTGGTAATCCGTATCAGCCGGGGGATACGGATTTTTCAATATGCCTTCTGTCTAAGATAATTCCCCGGTGGTGAATATCTACATACAAAATGATCATAACCTCCGCCTGAGGACTTTGCACATCCTACTTCTGTTGTATTACTCCAGATTATCTGAGTATAATGACCCACATCTGCCCAGTTCCCGGAGCTGCTCACATTAGGGAAAACTCCGTGATTATAGAATTTTTTTTCTCCTCCCCATGCGTCAACCATCTGAGTTAACGAATAGTATCCGGAAGTCCCCATCCAGAGATTCTCCCCCTCGCCCGTCCCTGAACTGTGATACATACGCCTCTGAGCGGCGAGACGATCAGCCCAGGCCTTCGCATTTTTGGCAAGTTTATCTGACCATTTCAATGGAAGGATGTTCAATTCAGTTCTGTATTTATTATGAGCATTAAGAATTTCAGTAATAGCGGAATCTGCATTAACTGAAACAGTTTTTTCATCAACGCTGAAAACGTTAATGCTCATTACAGCTGATATTAGAAAAACTGAAAGAATTATTCTTTTCATGGTATTTACCTTTTCCTGAATCGGTATTATTAAAATAATATCGATTCAGCAATATTTCAATTATTTTGTTCAATAATATAATTAAATATGAAAGTTATCAAAATCAGTACATCTGCTCCAGTGTCCGTATCATACGAAACAGCATATTATTAACAGGCGTCGCAATCCCATATTTTTTCCCGAGCTCAATTACAGTACCGGCAAATATTTCAACCTCGGTCTTGCGATGTGCTTCTACATCCTGAAACATTGATGTCTTCCCTGAAGGTGAGAGCGTATGGATTATCTCCATATACTTAGCAATATCATCCCTAACTATCCCTACACCTGCTTTTCCGGCAATAGCAACAACCTCTAGCGATGCAGACTCCAGAAGTTCCAGTGCTTCAGCAGTATTCTGAAAAACACCATAATCCGCCTTTAGAATTGCAGAGACCTGATTGATCCCCACGTTCATCATAAACTTCCACCAGAGTTCACGGATTATATCTTCCGGAATACTATAAGGTATCCCCACTCGATCGAAGAACTCCTTTACAACAGGAACTTTCTCTTCACAGGATTCATCTCTTGCTCCGAATACAATTCTGCCGATATTTGAAAAACTTATTTCAGTACCGGTCCTTACGGCATCGGTACCGACTGCAAAAGAGTGTAGAATTTTATCCATACCGTATTTTTCGGCAATCATCTCCTCACTAACGATGCCGTTAAGAAGCGCGAGAATTATTGTATCATCTCCAACATAATTTTTGATATCGCTTATGGATTGATTCAGTTGATGATGTTTTACCGCAATTATTATCAGGTCAGATTTATCGCCTCCGGTTTCCGGAGTAATATATTTAAAAGGATAAACTCTGTTATTTATTTTAATTCCGCGCTCACTATATCGGGCAATACGATCCTGATCAGCTATTACTGTTAAACAGTCGGGGTCCGTGTCGAAAACTCTGCTTCCATAAGCTCCGCCGATTGCGCCAAGGCCGGAAATATATACTTTATTTATTTTATTCATTAAATTCTCCTGCAAATATAGACATGTCTCAGTATAAAATCTGTGGAAAAGATGTAAAGAGTTTTACAAGAATAATCTAAGGGAGGAGTTCGAATATTTTTTTATTGTAATCTGTCAGCCCACCCCATCCGCCCGTTGGGCACCTTCCCCCGAAAAAAAATATAATCATTTACCCCATCTTTTTGTGCATTCCCCTAAATCCCCGGTCATTGGACTTCGGATTCTTTTAATAAATCGGAATTCTCCGTAATGCTGTCTTTAAGCCCCCCTCCGGGGGGTTTGGGGGGCTGGGGGCTGAACTTATGAATGAAATTAAAACTAAATATTTTCTATCAGTACTGCTGCACCCATACCGCCGCCGACACAGAGTGATGCGATTCCGAATTTTTTGTTTCTCTTTTTGAGTTCATACATCAAAGAAATTATAATTCTTGCGCCGGTACACCCGACAGGATGCCCCAAAGCTATACCCGATCCGTTGACATTAACTTTTGATCTGTCAAGTTTGAGTCCCTTTTCACATGAAATATATTGTGCTGCAAAAGCTTCGTTTATTTCGAACAGGTCTATATCACTGAGTTTAAGTCCGGTTTTTGCGAGAAGCTTGTTTATCGCGGGGACAGGCCCGTACCCCATAAGATGAGGCTCACACCCGGCGATGGCATTCCCAACTATTTTCGCCATTGGTCTGGCTCCGATCTCTTTTGCCTTATCCATTGAAGTAAGAACCATTGCAGCTGCTCCATCATTAAGACCCGATGCACTCCCTGCAGTTACTGTTCCATTTTTATCAAATGCCGGTTTAAGCTTTCCCAGAGATTCAAGCGTGGTATCTCTCTTGGGATGTTCATCTGTTGTAAACATCACAGGATCACCTTTCCTCTGAGGGATCGGTACCGGAATGATTTCGTCATCAAACCTGCCTGAATCTATTGCTGCTATTGCTTTACTGTGGCTTTCGAACGCAAGCTGATCCTGCTCAGCCCGTGTTATATTATATTTTTTTGCAAGATTTTCAGCAGTCTGCCCCATAATGTACCCCTCTCCAAGAAGACCGCTCCCGGAATATAGAAGTTCCCACATGGCGTCGGTCATCTCTCCATGCTGAAGACGCTGTCCCCATCGGGCATTTTTCAGCACATAAGGCGCGTTACTCATAGACTCAGTTCCGCCGGCCAGAACAAAGTCTGAATCTCCGGCGATTATCTGCTGTGATGCAAAGATTGCAGACTGCATCCCCGAGGCACACTGTCTTTGAATTGTTGTAGCCGGAACTTCGAAAGGTATCCCGGCTTTCAGCATGGCAGTCCTTGCGGTGTTAGCCTCTTCACTTGTCTGAATGCAGTCTCCGAAAATTACATCATCCAGCATCTCACCTTTTACATTAGCCCTCTTAAGCGCCTCAATCATAACTATCGCACCGAGTTCATAAGCTCTTACGCTTTTTAAAGACTGTCCGAAACTTCCGATAGGGGTTCTGCATCCTGAAAGAATAACAACTTCTCTGTTTGACATGAACATTCTCCTTTGTTTAAATAGTATGGATTCAGATCAGGACTATGCTGACACAAGGTTCTTTTTTATTTCAGAACGTTTAAGCTCAAACCCTATTTTTATAAATTCCGAATAAAAAATAACTTTAAGAGGATTTACATCCTTCGAATATTTCTTCAGAACATTGACAATCATAGTGAGACCAAGACCGGCTCCTTCTGTGCTTTCGTCCTCATCATCGAAAAAGCTGTCGTTATTCAGACTTTCAGGTGCGAGCTTTTTAATTATCTGCTCCTTCTCAATCACTGTAATATTCTGAGTATTAGTAACCCATATCTCTATTGACTCCTGGGTAGACTGAAAAGTTATGGTGTAGAAACGGTCATCTCTCTTCGCGTAATCAAGAAGATTGCTGTTTCCATTTTCTTCAATTTCATTTTTAAACAATTCGAGAAACTTTTTGTAATTCTCATCCGAGCGGACGCCCATCCCGGCAGCAACATATTTCTCGAATAGAATTTTATAATTAGCCTTGCTCGCATTAATAGCAAGCTCTTTAAAACAGAAAAAGAGCTCACCGGTAAAAGACTGAAGATTCTGTCTTGAGAGCAGAAGATCTATAATCTTTCTAATCAGTTCGCCGATATGAGGCTCCAGATCATAAAGTCTGAGGGTAATTCTCCACTCAAGATCCTGAATGCTCATTTTTTTACTTAATAATGTTATAGTCTTAATAATTTTATCAATTTCAGCATCTGAACGGAGATCTATCATATGAATTTTATTAAGAAAATTTATTTCGTGTTCATAAAACGGATCACGTAAAAAAAGTTTAAGGTCCCGGTCGTACACCCACTTCTGACGCTTAAGCAAAGCACAAAACTCATCTTTGCCCCATATAACAAGATCCCGATTATAGAAGCGTTCCCCTTCGTGACGGAAAAGAATAGAAAAAAGGCTGACAATTTCATCCTCTTCCTTGAAGCGAAACATGAGAATATCAGCAGCAGTCTGTCTTGGAATCGGAGTGGTTGAGCTGAAACCTGACTCACGATAAAGATCAAAAGAACTATCAAAAAGCATTCCAAGATAGTTTACCTGCTGGGTGCTTAGAGAATTGATAATCATAGTTTTGAATAGTTTTCTAATCTGCCTGAGCATTAAAAGTCTCCCCTGTATACATGGACCGTTTCATTCATTACTTATTATAATCGATCGGTGCTTGAGAAAATTATCATAATTAGTGCGTATATCAAAAAAAAAGAATAGCCGGGTTAATCCGGCAGTTATCCATCTAGCTTAACTAAACTTTTGTTAAGCTAGATCTTACAGCAGACTTATATATCTTGGTACAATTAAACATAGATATATAAGTGTTTAAAAAAGAATGCAATTGTTTTTTTTATTCTGAATAAAGAATATTAGTAACTCATAAGTAAGTCTCTTACTTTAGCAAATTTAACTCTTACTTGTGGATTATTCCCCCGTCGCCAGAGCGACGGTGTCTGTAACTGCTCAAAAACTTGCAGAATTTTATCTCCGCCGCGCCCTGGGCGCGGCGGAGAGCAATTTTACCACTGATTTTGAGTAATTATGAATATTACAAACAATAAGAAGGGCAATCTTTCAAAAATTTATCCTTTGATAGAAAACCTTGACAATCATTATGGGAAAACTCATATTATACATGGAAGCAGTCAAAAATAAAAAAACAGACCTCACAACAAGCAGGAGAATAAACCATGGGACTTTTCACTCCGAATATCGACAAACTGAAAAACAACAACAAAATTGCTGAACTTGTAAAATGTCTTGATCACATTAAACCGGCTGTAAGATATAGCGCTTTTGCGGCACTTGCCGGGAAACCTGATATTTCTGAAGAGATAAAAACCAGACTTAAAAAAATGATGTACTACGACCCCGATCCATGGGTCAAAACTATTGCGACATTAAAATTCATGAAACTCGGCGACCCAACAATATCCGAAAATCTTATACAGATTATCAACGAAGGTTCACTGACCAGCAAGCTTGAGCTTCTAAGGCTCATTACAGACAATGGACCATCAACAGATGTAACAGTTCTGCAAGTGGTAATGACCGGTTTGACAGATAAAAAAGTTTTGATAAGACTCCAGGCAATATCTGCTGCCAACGCGACAAAGCATAAGCATTTAATCCCATATCTGGCGGAGATGCTTCACGAAAAACATTTCAAAGTAAGACTTCTTGCCGCTAAAGCTCTATATAATATAGGCCGGGATGAAAGCGTTGATTACCTGATAGGTCTTCTTGCCGACAAAAACAAAGATGTCCACGCTGCCGCACGGACATATCTTTCATCTATAAATAATGATCACGCCTACCGAGCCCTCAACGATGATTCATTTATGCAGCTTGCAGAAGGTATGAGCGACAAAGAACCTGTAAGGGAAAGAACAGCCCAGCGGATAGGACAGGACCGAATCAGAGAGGGTCTTGCCCTTCTGCACAACGCATGCAGAGATAAATTCCGGGGTGTACGGATTGAGGCATTAAAATCGATATCAATTTTTAAACACCAGTCCTCTATTGATGTTGTAGAAAAACTTCTCTATGACAAATTCCCGGAAGTACGAATTGAAGCACTTCATACCCTGGAAAGAATCGGCGGCCCGAAGGCTCTGGCGGCAATTGAAAATCTACCCGTAGACAGAAAAAAAATCGTAAGAGAAGAGATAGAAAGAACTCTTGCAAGAATGACGAGAACGGATTAAACCGGATGAATTAAGAATGCTAACAGAAAATAAATTGTAAAATGAACATTGACATCCGCACATTATCTATCGTACTGAGTATTACGGCTGTCCTTCAGACATCTGTAATACTCATGCAGTATCTGACAAACAAAACATACAAAGGGATAGGCTGGTGGCTCGCCGGATATATATTCGTTGCAGCTTCCTCGGGATTTATCCCTCTGCGTGAAATTGCACTGCTGGAGAAGCCGTCAATAATAATGACAAATCTTTTTCAGATAGCAGGAGCGGTTGCTCTCTACACCGGAATTAATGCCTTTTTCAGTAAAAAATTGAAGTATCTGTTACTCCTGTTTTTTTCTATTATTTATATATCCATCGCCTCTTACTTTACTTTAGCAGATAATAATCTCACGATTAGAATAATTAATAATTCTATTACAATGGCCATAGCATCTTTTCTGATTGCATATACACTGTTTGCCAATAGAGACCGTTCGATTTCTATTTCCGCACTATTCCTTTCATCGATATTTTTATTTCAAGGAATTATGTACACATCCAGGTTTGCAGTAACAATTATACAACCTGAAGTGGATAGTTTTTTTTCATCGACTTTTATACAGGCTTCAGTTTTTATTTTTTCTCTTATCAATATAAACCTCTGGATGACCGGATTTATTATAATGATAAATCAGCGTTTGAATTCAGAGAACATTGAAAGCAGAGAGCATTTTGAACTTATTTTCAACACCAGTCCCGATGCTGCCATTATAAGTCATCTTGATAGCGGCGAGATTATCAGCGTTAACGATGGATTCACATCTCTCTCCGGCCTGGACAGAAGTGATGTTTTAGGAAAAACTGTTTTAGAAACTACTATATGGGTAAATCCTGCTGATATAACAAAAATAACTAATAGACTTCGCGCAAAAGGGATAACAGAAAACACTGAAATTGATTTTAAAGACAAACAGGGAAATATACTTTCCGGTTTAGTATCCGCAAAAATTGTAAAACTGCACGGGATACTCCATGTTATAAGCGTTGCCAGGGACATCACTCTCAGAAAAAAAATTGAAGACAAGCTCATCAGAGCAATTGACGAAGTATTGAAACAGAAAGAGAATGCGGAGAAAGCCAACAGAGAGAACGAACTTCTCCTGAAAGAAGTACATCACCGCATTAAAAACAATATGAGTACAATAATAGGTCTTCTATCTATTCAGACCGATAAAGTAACAGAACCTTCAGCCATTGCCGCACTTGAAGATACCATGAGCCGGATTAGAAGCATGATGATGCTTTATGATAAATTATATCGCTCTGAAGGCTTCACCGAAATTTCAATACAAGAATATCTTTCTCCTTTAGTAGAAGAGATAGCTGGCATATTCCCGAACAGAAGATCCGTAAGAATAGAGAAGAATATCGACCATTTCATGGTAAATGCGGAGACACTCTTTTCACTTGGTATTATAATCAATGAACTTATAACCAACATGATGAAATATGCTTTTATCGGGAGAGACAACGGCATCATTAAATTAACCGCATCACTAACAGACAATCGAGCTTCTGTTATTATAATGGATAACGGATTAGGCATGCCTGAGTCTATAGATATTTACAATTCAAAGGGTTTCGGACTTCAGCTGGTTGGAATGCTCATTCAACAGATAAAAGGTTCAATTAATATTGAAAGAGACAACGGTACAAAATTTACAATTGAATTCGGAATATAAAAATTATGCGGAATTCCAGCATAATCTCAAGGATAAAACTCCCGGACTTCATCTAAACTTGAAACAACAATATATTTTTTTACTTTAATATTTATCAGAGCGCTGCTCTTTGTTAAGAACTTTTCACCAAGCAGGGGGTGACAATTCATATACTCCTTTCCGGGACCTTCTTCGAAGACACCTTCTACTTCAAAGGCTTCACCAACAACTGTTATGATAATTAAATTTTTAAAAGCATCCAGCTCCTCGGTTCTGTTATCAATCAACAGACTTACTTTCTGCATTTTTTTAATATTTCTGTATTTGGTTGTATTTTTTTCCGTGGCAAAAACTATATCATGGAATGCGGGTAAGACGGTAAAAGCCACCAGACTCTGATAAGGACCTTCATCCCCGGAAGTGGCAAGAACTCCAATTTTCTGTTTTTCAATTACACCCTTTATACATTTCAGGATTTTATCATTATCGACTATATCACTCTTCATTTTACCCTCTGAATTTGCATAAACACTTCTATTTATAATACTGAATTTATAAGAAAGAGTCAACCGCCGGTTATCCGGTGTTTAAATTAAAAAATTTCATATTTGCTCATAAACTCTCCACCTCGCCTTCGACGTGTCGAAGATCAATTTTAACACTGGTTTTGAGCAGTCACAAAAATTCACTTATGATAAAAGATTAATCGTTGATTTTTATTATTATTTGATTATATTTACTAGTGTAAACATAAATTTAAAATTTGTCAATGGAGATATAATATGAATGAATATATAAACACTGAAACTCTTTCTTATGCGGGAGCAGCCCTGTTCATCATTATTTTTTTCAGCGGAATCCGGATTGTCCGCCCTACCCACCGGGGACTTACTGAGCGCCTGGGGAAATATGTCCGTTTCGCTAATCCCGGATTTCACTGGATTATCCCGATGATAGAAAAAATGTATAAAATAAATATTACAGAGCAGATGGTTGATGCCGAACCTCAGGAGATAATTACAAACGATAATCTCAATGCCAGAGTTGACGCTCAGGTCTACTTTAAAGTAAAACCCGATGAAGAGAGCGTTAAAAACTCTCTGTACAATGTAAACAATTACCAGTGGCAGATCGTCAACCTCTCGCGGACAACACTCCGGAATATTATAGGAACATTAACTCTTAAATCGGCAAATAGTGAAAGGAGCAAGATTAATTTTGAACTTCTCAAAACTCTGTCTACGGAAACTGCCTCGTGGGGTCTTGAGGTGGACCGGACAGAATTAAAAGAGATTGATCCGCCCAAGGATGTCCAGGAGACTATGAACAAGGTTGTAAAAGCGGAAAATGAAAAAATAGCCGCTATTGACTACGCCACCGCCACAGAGACAGCAGCTGACGGGCAGAAGAGATCGGAGATAAAAAAAGCTGAAGGGATAAAACAGGCCAGAATACTGGAGGCCGATGGAGAAGCTCAGGCTATAAAACTTGTTAATGAAGCTGCCAACCTGTACTTCGTTGGTAATGCACAGCTGCTGAAACGTATTCAGATGGTGGAGGAATCTCTCAAAACCAACACTAAAATTGTAGTCCCGGCAGGTACAGATCTTGTGAATGTCATGGGGGAGATGGCGGGAATAATCCCGTTAAAAAAGGGTTAATATTTTTGCAATTAAAAGCAGAACCCGGTTAAAGAGGAGTTGTGTAATGAGTATAATAAACAAAATATTTTCACGAGAAAAACACACCTGCCCCTGGTGGTTATGCTTTACATTCGACAATCCTGTACGTGAAATATTTCATAACCCCTTTAAGATACTGGGCAGTTATGTCAAAGCTGATGATAAGATTCTTGATATTGGTCCAGGGATGGGATACTTCACATTTCCATTATCTAAAATGACAGGCGAAAGAGGAAAAGTCATAGCACTGGACATCCAGGCAGGTATGCTGAAGATACTCGACAAAAAAATTAAAGCGAAGAAAGCTGGCAACATTGACGTCAGACTTTACGATGGAGTAAAATTTAATATCAATGAAAAATTTGACTTTATTCTGCTCTTCTGGATGTTCCATGAAGTCAGAAATAAAAATGTTTTCATAAAGGAACTTGGTTCAGTTTTAAAGCCGAACGGAAAAATACTTATTTCTGAACCGCGAATTCATGTGAGCGAAAAATCATTTTACGAATCAATTGCACTTCTTACAGATTACGGTTTTAAAATTGTTGAAGAACCGAAGATAGCTTTAAGCAGAGCTGTTATTATGCAGAAGTAATAAAACTAGAGCAGTTAACGATTGAATTAGACCTTGTCATTTCGCAAGTATGCGAGAAATCTTAAATTTAATGCAAGAAAAAGATTTCTCAGTCACTATCGCTTCTTCGAAATGACTGATTATATGCTATTTCATTCGTTAAATGCTATTGGAGAAAATATACTTTTTTCAAAAATTATAATGAATCTATAATTCAGAAACCCCGAAGGTGAAACAATGAATATTCTTCTTACAGGTTCAACAGGCTACATTGGAAGAAGACTTGAAAAAAGTCTGCTCAATTCAAATGAAAAAATAAATCTCCGGCTTCTTGTCACCGACATAAGGCAGGTCGATGCGGATACTGCTTCAAATGTTGAAATTATAGAAGGGAACACTTTCAACCTCGACGCTTTGAAAGAAGCGCTGCGGGGAGTAGACACCGCTTATTACCTGATACATTCCATGCGGTCGGAAGATGGAGACTTCGCGGATCTTGACAGAGTAAGCGCGCAGAATTTTATTGAAGAGTGTATCAGAGCCGGAGTCAAACGTGTGATAAACCTTGGCGGACTCGGTGAAAAAAATTCTATCAGTAGACATCTTGCAAGCAGACAGGAGACCGGAGAGATTTTATCATCCTTCCCTGATAAAATAGAAACCATATGGTTCCGTGCCGCCATCATCATAGGTGCTGGAGGCGCCAGTTACGAAATTGTAAAAAATCTTGTGCAAAAACTCCCGGTTATGCTGGCGCCATCCTGGGTAAGAACAAACACCCAGCCTGCAGCAGTTGATGACGTAATTCAATATTTAACTCTGGCTCTTAAAACTGAATTTAACGGCAACACCATCATTGACATAGGGGGAGAGAGACTGACTTTCCTCGGTATGCTGAAAAAAACCGCTGAATTCTATTCCCTGAAAAGATTTATAATCCCTATACCTTTCTTCTCTCCGAAGATTTCATCCTACTGGCTTATACTTCTCACGCCTGTACCTTTTAGACTGGCCTCGGCGCTTGTTGCGGGACTGAAAGTTGAATCTGTAGTCACCAACCAGAACGCGGAAAAATACTTCCCGGAAATTAAACAGCTCTCATATATTGAATCATTAAAACGAGCTGCCGCGGAAGAAGAGCATGAGATCATCAGCCGATGGAGCGACGGAAGCAGCGCCTGGTTTCATTCCGGGAAAAAGACAGAGGAATCGGGCAACGCGACTAATACCGTTTCATATAAAAAAGATATCTCAAATTTAAGCCGTCTGAAAGTGTGGGAATCGATTATATCAATCGGAGGAAAAAGAGGCTGGCTGAGCATGAACTACCTGTGGCAGGTTCGCGGTATTATAGACAAGTTCTCCGGCGGACCGGGTATAAACCGGGGAAGAAGAAATAGTGACGACATCCGGATTGGCGACTCAATTGATTTCTGGACCGTCATAGATCTGATTTACGAGAAAAGACTTCTTCTGGCAGCCCAGATGTATCTTCCCGGAAAAGCCTGGCTTGAATTTATTTTAAACGAAACAGATCTGATTATAGCTGCACATTTTATTCCACACGGAGTCTACGGCCGTTTCTACTGGTATATTTTATTCCCGTTTCATGCTATAATTTTCAAGGGGATGTTGCGCAGAATTATTAAAGACAGTTTGAAACACGAAAGGTGACAGATGGAAATAGTTAAAACTTCACAGGAAGACCTTGAAACAATGAGGCTTATGTGGAATGAAGCTATCCACTTCCAGAAAGAAGGGGGAAATCCTGTATGGCCCGATTTCCCTGAAAAACTGATTGTAGAAGAGATCGAATCAGATTTAAACTTTAAGCTTATATCAGGTGGTAAAATTCTCTGCTACTTCTCTATTGCTTTCAGCGATCCCGTAATATGGGGGGACAAAGAGAAAGGTGATGCGCTGTATCTCCATCGGGGAGTAACAGCACCGGAGTTCCGGGGACTGGGACTTACCCGTTTTATTTTTGAATGGGCCAGGGTAAAGGCAAAGCTAATCAACAGAAAGTATATCCGTATAGACACATGGGGAAGCAACAAGGAACTTATCAATTATTATATGAGAGCAGGTTTCCGGCACATCGGCTATAAGCAGCTGGGTGAAGAACCAGAACTTCCCGCTCACTATAAAAACCTGAAACTCGCAATATTTGAAACTGATGTGGAGTAAAACTATGAAAGAGTGCGATATTAAAAAAATTCTTACTGGACATTATGTTATGGAAGGAGCCGGTGTAAAACTGAAAAGAATTTTCGGATTCGGCGCCACGGATCTGACAGATCCGTTTCTGTTATTTGACCATTTCGGTTCCGACAATCCCGATGATTATATCAAAGGTTTCCCCTGGCATCCACACCGCGGTATTGAGACAATGACATATATGATAAGCGGTGATGTGGAGCATGGTGATTCCCTGGGAAATAAAGGTGTAATCGGAGCTGGTGACGCGCAGTGGATGACAGCAGGCAGAGGAATTATTCATCAGGAGATGCCTCAAAAGACCGCGGGATATCTCAACGGTTTTCAGCTCTGGGTAAATCTTCCGAAAAAAGATAAAATGTGCAAACCCGAATACAGGGATATAGTATCAGAAAAAATTCCGGTTCTTAAAGAGGATGGAGCGTATATTAAAATTCTTTCAGGTGAGTATAAAGGGATTAAAGGAGCCGCGCAGAATATCTCCGGTAATCCTCTGTACATCGATGTTTCACTCGAAGGTGGAGAAGAATTTATTATTGATATTGATGCTGAATATAATAAATTCCTTTATTTATATGAAGGGAGTGCTATCTGCGGCGCGGATTCTTTAAATGTAAAAAATGAATCGATGCTTATATTTGATGAGGGAAACCGAATAAGATTACAGTCATCTGAAAAGTCGCAATTTATAATATTTGCAGGGAAACCTCTTAGCGAACCTGTCGCATGGCGGGGACCGATTGTCATGAATACTGAAGATGAACTGGATACAGCATTCAGTCAGTTGAGAGACGGAACCTTTATAAAAAAAACACAATCAGAAGTTAAAGCGAATATCTATTATACAAAGGACTGAATTGTAAAATCTAATCTTTAAAAAAAAGGGGCTTTTCAGCCCCCTTTTTTTTATTTGTACAATTTCAAAATGTCTTTCTCGTACTGCTGAAGAACATTCCGTCTCTTAAGTTTCATGGTCTGAGTTAACATTCCGTTCTCGAGTGTAAAATCTTCGGTAATGAAGAGGAACTTTCTAGGGATCTCATATCCTCCGAATACTTTTTTAAGATTACTCTTAATCTGTTCTTCAAGCATACCTGTAAACTTTTCATTTTTAACAAGTTCATCAGGAGCCGAAGGGAGATTGTTTTCTGTAATATATTTCTTAAGATATTCAAAATCCGGGAATATAATACATACATTATATTCTTTACCATCACCATAAATCATAGCGTTTGCAATAGAAGGAATAAGCTTTATCTCCTCCTCAATCGCTGAAGGAAAAACATATTTTCCGTTTTCAAGTTTGTACTGCTCTTTGATACGGCCTGTAATATAGAGATATCCGTCAGCATCAAATTTTCCGCGATCACCTGTTCTGAACCAGCCATCTTTGCTCAAAACCTGCGCGGTCTCCTCCGGCTTGTTATGATAACCCTTCATTACGTTAGGGCCTTTGATCATGATCTCACCATCTTCCGACTGTTCTCCGGTTATGGACTTGTCAATCTTCACTTCCTGCCCTGCAAGGACTTTCCCGAGACTCCCAAGTCTGAGAGCTGCCGGACAGTTCATTGTTACCGCGGGTGATGTTTCAGACAGGCCATAACAATCGTAAATTGGAGTTCCTATATCATAGAAAAAATTTGCTATTTCAACATTTGTTGCCGCACTGGCAGTAAGAGAAGCTTCAAGTCTCCCTCCCATGGCTTCGCGAATTTTTGAGAATACAAGTTTATCCAGAACAGCTAATTTTATATTATTCATAAGACTTGACTTCCCTTCAAGTGCAAGTAGACGTTTCTTCTTTGCCGCAGCACATGCAGCATCAAAAAGTTTTTTCTTAGCTCCGCCGGCATCATTCATTTTTGTCTGAATACCATTATAGATTTTATTGAAAACTCTTGGAACTGAAATTAGAAATAAAGGTTTAACACGCTGAAAATCCGCGGCCAGAGTACTTACATCTTCCATGAATCCCAGGCATCCGCCAAACTGAATCCAGTTATGAAGCTCTCCACTCAGCGCATAACTGTGAGCCCACGGCAGCATACTTAAAGCTGTCTTTGTTGAATCCAATACCGGATAAATTCTATATCCGCCTCTTGAACAATAAGTCAGATTACCGTGGGTAAGTTCAACTCCTTTAGGCTGACCTGTGGTGCCGGAAGTATAAATTATAACAGCCGTATCTTCCGCTGAAGGTTTCATCGATGCAACAGGATGGGATTCCCCCAGCTTCTCAAGAGCTGCCAGACTATTTTCACCGTCAGAATCAATAATAAATATTTTCTCAAGAGTAGGAATCTCTTTCAGGAGACCTTTAACTTTTTCATAAATCACAGCATCGGCAACAAAGAGAAACTTTATCGGGCCATCTGCAATTACATATTTCCATACGTCATATAGCTCTTTTTCATACATCGGGAGATACGTTCCCCCGCAGCCGTAAACAGCAAACTCCACGACAACCCACTCGGGGCGATTTTTAGAAATAATACCTACAGCATCACCCTTTTTTAAACCGAGGTGTGATAGAGCGCCGCGGACCTTATTCACCCGGCTGCTTATATCCCCATAGGTATGAGGGAAGAGCGGATTTGCAGGCGTATTTACAACAAAGAAATTGTTCCCGGAAAATTTTTCAACGCTGGATTCAAACAAATCAACCAGATTATCAGGTTTTTCGTATGTATACATTTCATTACCTTCTTTTATTTTTTTATAAATAGGATAATTCATCATGAAAACGCACTAGCCTCAACCAAACACCACCAATCCGGAAAACACAATTAATATCGCTGTGCGGAGTCTACCGGAGTATGCGGAAACGGAGTGATCCTTACTGACCGGA
>JBBRFT010000003.1:0-43508 GCA_038241375.1 Spirochaetota bacterium | reverse complement strand
TCTTTCTCTTCCAGAGTAAGCTTTACCTCCTCAACCTCCCCTTTCAAGGACTCATTGTCATTTTCCAACTTTGAATTTTCAGTTCTCAAATCGCCAATAAGATGTAAAGCTTTTATCACCCTGCTTTCGAGTTCTTCAAGTTGCTGCATAGTAATCATATATTACCTCCGGTTATTTTCTTCATTTAAATCGATTCACTTTAATAAGCTTTAATTTTCATTTCTTATCATTTCGTTGAAACAACAATCTCTACTAATATATATCGGAATAAAGACACAAAGTCATTAACATTGATATATTATTACTGACGTGGAGTTATAAAAACTTACACTTCATATCTTTAAAAAAATAATATTAAACATTGAAATTTAAAGATAAACTCATTTGTATAATATACTTAAAATGCGAAATGCGTCAAGCAGAATGATAAAAGTATTATAATTAAAAAAATATATTCAAGCTTAATTCTACCCTATTTTTAATATATCCCTGATACTGCAATAAAGCTGCAGTATCTGAAAGCTGAATAAAAAAGGATCCGGAGAAGAAGTATTTAATTCCCATGGAAAGAAGAAGAGGATTTACACCGTCCCCCTCAATATTGATGCTCTCTGCACCGCAATTTTTATTGTAAAACCCCGATGAATAGTAAATTTCACTAAAAAATATCCAAGGATAAAGCCTGGATGTAATAAACCCCATGGAGATAGAAGCGTAATCATTTTTAAGTTTTTCGCCTTCCAAAAAAGAGTCTTTGGAGTAAGGGTTCAACCCGAATACCGATTTATATGATTCGCTGTTAAAAGGATTCAGCTTTAAAGTGCTGTAAATATCCTCACCTCTCCCCTCCCTGAACGTATAGCTGAGATTAAATGAGAGATTCTCATATTGAGAAAGAGAAAAAAATAAAACAGGTGAAAACTTCAGTTCACTATGACCATATGATAAATTACGGATTCTTTCATCGACATACGCATCAGGCCCGGTGGGGATTCTTACAACAATACTTAATCCGGAACTGACTGCTCCACCATAATAATCTCCGATAAAATGCCAAATATTAAAAAGAATATCACCGGGTACGCCGCCGCCAGCCTCTTTGTAATCATAATGAATGACAGAGAAATCGAAGCCGAAGGATGTATCCATGGGCAGACCAATATTAAATACAAAATTATCCACCCGGTTCATATTTTTAATATAAATCAGCTCCTGATTAAAAGCCAGATCAATTTTCTCTTCAGGGAGAGTATAAACAGTACGTGTAAGCGGAAGTGAAAATGCCCCGGATAAACAAAACAGCACCAGAAATATGGTGCTGTTTATTTTGAATAAAAAGTTTTTCATTTTAAAACTGATATATTTTATGCGACCTTTTTTACATTCTCAACAATTTTTCTGAACGCGTCCATATCTCTAACAGCTATTTCAGCGAGCATCTTTCTGTTAATATCAATATGACCAACCTTTAATGCACCGATCAGTCTGCTGTATGACATACCGCAAGCACGGGCAGCTGCATTAATTCTCATAATCCAGAGTGAACGAAAATCTCTCTTCTTCAATCTTCTGTGTATATATGAATTCTGTAATGCTCTTCTTCTCGCGTCTTTAGCAGTTCTGAAAAGCTTACTTCTTGCGCCTCTATATCCTTTTACATCTTTAAGAACTCTTCTTTTTCTTTTCTGGTGGATTCTTCCTGTTGTAGCTCTTGCCATTGTTTTCCTCTTTTTTAATTACTGAAAATTGTTATTATTAGCTTATTATCATTTTATCCGTAAGGCAGCAGTCTTTTAACTTTTGCCACTTCAGCTACCGATACTACAGTTGTACCTCTTAATCTTCTCTTCTGCTTCGGAGATTTGTGTTCAAGAATATGACGGGCATATGCCTTTGCGCATTTAACCTTCCCGTTTTTTGTTATTGAAAATCTTTTTTTAGCGCCGCTGTTTGTCTTCATCTTAGGCATATCGTTACCCCTTCTTTCTCATAATTGCATTTTTTATATCTATATTACAGCTTCTCTTTACTTCGATACAGGCGTCATGTACATTGTAATATTTCTTCCTTCCTGGATAGGTCTTTTTTCAATAGCACCGATATCTTTCAATACTTCCTGAACCTTCTCCATTACCTCAAAACCGAGTTCAGGGTGAACCATCTCACGCCCTCTGAACATCAATGTAAACTTTACCTTATCTCCCTTTTCAAGAAAATCTTTTGCTCTATTTACTTTATGTTGAAAATCATTATCATCAATAGCAGGCCGCATCTTAATCTCTTTGATATGAACGATCTTCTGTTTTTTCTTGGCTTCTTTCGCCTTTTTAATCTGATCAAATTTAAACTTACTGTAGTCGATAATCCTAACAACCGGAAGTTCCTGGTTTGCGGTAATCTCAACAAGATCTAAACTTTTCTCTCTGGCGATCGCAAGAGCCGCACTTAGTGCTATTACAACAGGCTCACCCTCTTCACCTACCAGTCTGACATTTTCAGCAATTATCTCTTCGTTAATCCTGAATTTGTCAAATTTATCCTTATTGGATGCCTTACCTTTATTCTGCAAAATTGTCGTACCCCCGGAAAATATCTTTAACGTCAGGATGATTGAACAGGGCTATTAAAATCAATAAAAAATTCATTTTATCAGATATTTTTTCGGTATTTGGGGAATATTTGTTCAGAATATAACAAATTTATCTAAAACTACTGCCCAAACCGCTTAAGCATCTTTCCACACCCCTAAGTTTACCAGCCCCTTAAATCCCCCGGAGGGGGACTTAAAAGATTACATCTTTAGAAAAATATTCTAAAAAATCTTATTTAACCATCTCCTCATCTTTGCCCCCTTCGGGGGTGCGGGGGCTTTTGAGAGGGGACTGTCTCATTAGCTATCTTTTAAGCGCTATATCCTCTTTCAACAGAGTATAAAATTCTTCAAGCTTCATTGTTACTGAATCTTTTTCACCACGCTTTCGAACTGAAACGGAATTGTTTTCTATTTCATTTTTCCCGAAAACACAAACGTATGGTGCTTTCTGTGATACAGCTTCACGTATTTTATATCCCATAGATTCATTACGAAGATCTGTCTCGGGACGGAGCTCCATTTCGATCATATCTGCTTTTACTTTATTGACGAAATCCTTCTGCTCTTCTGATACATTGATCAGAATTGCATGGAGCGGAGAGAACCATGCAGGGAATTTCCCGGCGTAATGTTCAATAAGTATTCCGGTGAATCTTTCAATTGAGCCGAGAAGAGCACGATGAACAACATATGGCCTGTGCTTCTGCCCGTCCTCTCCGACAAATGACATGTCGAATCTGTCGGGGAGATTAAAATCGAACTGGATTGTGGTCATCTGCCACTCTCTCCCCAATGCGTCTCTTATCTTTAAATCGATTTTGGGGCCGTAGAATGCTCCACCACCTTCATCCATTTCGACTACAAGATTCTCCGCTTCAATTGCCTTGCGGAGAGATTCCTGTGCAGTAACCCATCTTTCAGGTTCGCCAACGCTCTTTTCAGGCTTGGTCGCGAGATATGCCTTAATATCTGTAAAACCGAGAGTTTTCCACATCCATAGTGAGAAACGTAAAACTTCACGTATCTCTTCATCGATCTGTGAGGGTGTACATATTATATGCGCATCATCCTGAGTAAATCCGCGGACTCTAAGAAGACCGTGGAGTACACCTGATTTTTCGTATCTGTAAACAGTTCCAAGCTCTGCCCATCTTAAAGGAAGATCTCTGTATGAATGAAGTGAGGTCTGATATATCTTTATATGAAAGGGACAGTTCATCGGTTTTAAATAATATTCGTTACCGTCTATCTCCATAGGTGCATACATATTTTCAGCATAAAAACCCAAGTGACCAGAAGTCTCCCAGAGGTGCGCCCGCCCGATGTGAGGAGTATATAGAATTTCATATCCGTTCTTAAAGTGTTCTTTTCTCCACCAGTCTTCGATGTTTGTTCTTAGCCTTCCACCTTTTGGATGCCAGTAGATAAGTCCCCCTCCAACATCTTCATGAGTGCTGAAAAGATCGAGTTCTTTACCGAGCTTGCGGTGGTCTCTTTTTTTTACCTCTTCGAGAAATTCAAGGTGTTTTGCAAGAGCCTTCGGATCCGGGAATGCAATTCCGTATATACGCTGAAGCATTTTATTCTTTTCATCTCCGCGCCAGTATGCTCCGGCTATAGAGAGAAGTTTTACTGCTTTTAAAACTTCTGTATTCATTACATGAGGTCCGCGGCACATATCTGCAAACTCGCCTTGACGGTAGAGCGAAACATTCCCTTCAGGTAGAGCTTCGATAAGCTCAGTCTTGTATATTTCGTTAAGCTTCCCGAAGTATTCAAGAGCTTCACTGCGGGTCATCTCCTCTCTTTTGACTACAAGTTTCTCTTCCACGATCTTTGACATTTCTGTTTCAATCGCAGTGAGATCTTCCGGAGTAAGGGATTTCTTCATATCTATATCGTAATAAAAACCGTTTTCAATAGATGGTCCTATTGCAAATTTCGCATCGTGGTAAAGCCTTTTCACAGCCTGCGCCATAAGGTGCGACGCGGAATGCCAGAAGATATCCTTCCCTTTTTCAGAATCGAATGTGATAATGTTAACTTCACAATCTGCATTGACGGGAGTTGTAAGATCAAATGCTATTCCATCAATCTCTGCAGCAAGAGCAGCTTTCTGCAAACCTTTACCGATCTGTCCGGTAAAATCATAAAGTGTAGTACCTTTTTCTACTTCTCTTTTACTTTTATCGGGTAATGTAATTGTTATATTGCTCAATTGATTGTCTCCAGGTGTTAATTTGCTTTTTCTGCAGGATTACCTATTTCAAAACGAAAGACGAAGGAAACTCTGGGTGATACTGGATTCGAACCAGTGACCTCCTGCATGTCGAGCAGGCGCTCTAACCAACTGAGCTAATCACCCCATATATATATTCTGCTGAATACTAAATCAATATTTTTAAAGGGGGAGCATTGTCAAGGTTTTTATCTGTCAGGATTAGGATTTTTAGGATTAGCAGATTATTCTTATTGTGAAGCCGTTGGCAAGTAGCATTCTGCGCGCCAACGAATCAGATGAACATTAAAATTCTACAAATCAAGATCCGGACATTGGGGATAAATTTTTCAGATCAACAAAATTCACTTTCTCATTTAAATTTAAGATTATTTATTCGGATTAATTACTTTAATTTTCTCTTTTAATGCAGTTTTTATCAATTTTTCGTCACAGGCCACAAATAAATCTATCTCACTTTCTAAAAAGACCGCTGTGCCGAGTTGAATTGAATCCAGTGTTTTCAGCTGATACTGATTAATCATTTTTAATGCGTGCTTAATTACATAGCTATCGATTGATACTACTGAAAAAAACTGATAATCAGTTTCAAAGTCTTTTACTATCATATCAAATTCATTTTTATCAATTGCTTTTTCAGTAAATAGCCGTTTAAAAGTCGAAATAGTCTCTATTTCAGTAATAGCAGATACATAGATTTTATCTGTCTTACTCAGTATTTTCTCAAACTTTTCAGAACCTGTTTCTGATATATATTTTTTAATAAGAGCAGATGTGTCACAGAAAATATTCATTTATCATTTCTTTCTTCTAAAATATAATCTAAAGTAGTCTTTCCCGATTTCAATACAACTTTTTGATTCTCTCTCTTCCAGCCAGGTTCGGTTTCATTAAAAGGGATAAGTTTTGCGACAGGTTTCCCTTTCCGTACAATAATAAAAGAGCTCCCATGCTCAACTTTGTCAAAGTATTCTTTTGAGTTATTTCTGAAATCTGTAAACTGGAGAAAATTCACGAGACGCCCCCTCTATGACTTAATAATGACATTATAATGTCATTATTAAGATAAGTCAAATTAATATTGCAGGGCTCTTATGCGTAAGGCACTTCCTCTTTTCCCTGTACCATTCTTGCTTCTGTATCGGCGAGAGCTTTTTTGTGCCATTCAGGTGATTCAAATTTAATTTCCTCTTCAGACAGCTCTTTCCAGAGATATTCCATTATCTGAAGTTTTTAACTTCTGGGCAGCTGATGTATAGTTTGCATTAAATTCATCATCAGATTCACTTTTTAATTAAATTTTTAAACTTTTCCAACTACGTATATTTATTAATATATTAATGATTTATATTCTACTGTAAAGTATATTTCTTGAAATTTATCTGCTTTATAGTATCGACTCATAAACTGGTTGCATTTTATCTCCGCCGCGCCAACTGCGAGACGAAGATCAGTTTTACCACAGGGTCAACAATTAATATTTATATAATATTGTTGAAATTAAAAACTCTGTGTATTAGTTTGTATTATTATGGCTGTCTTAAGAACAGCCATTACCTGTATTGTGATTTAAATCAGTTTATAAAATCCGGTCTGGTTCATTTCACATTCCGGTTTTTAGTAACACATAACAATAAATTTAAGTCTGTTTAACAGAGGATATTATGGAAGCATGCAGAATAATAAAGACAATTACATCTGACAGATTGCCGGAGTTAAATCAATTCAAAGGGAGAAGTGTAGAGATCATTATTTTACCTGATGTTGAAGAAAATAGAAAAAAGAAAACAAATCTGGAACTATTAAAAGAACTACAAGGCTGCTGCCCCGATTTACCGGACGGGATGGAATTTCAAAAAAAAATCAGGGAGGAATGGGATAGATAAATGAATTATTTATTCGATACTAATGCGATCATATACTTGCTTAAAGGTAAATCAAAAGAACTTCCAATAATCGATGGAGACAATATATTCATTTCATTTATTACAAAAATTGGACTTTTGTCTCACAAGTCAGTACCTGAAGAAGAAAAAAATATAAATAAAATATTAGAAAATTGCAGTATAATTTTTATCGATAATGATTTGATAAACAAAACTGTTGATATCAGAAAAACTTACGGATTAAAACTTCCCGATTCTATAATTGCAGCAACGGCTCTTCAGGAAAATGCAACACTGATCACATCTGACACTCAGATTATAAAAAGAGCACTCGATATTAATATTCAGATATTTAATCCCCTTAACAGAGAATAACCAGTTTACAATTGATCTTCACGGTTCCCGATAATTATAAAAAACAGTGAAATAAATCAAAATAAGGATAAAACAATGTACAACAACATAGAAATTTTCGCAGGAACTAAAGCCACTGAGATTATCCGCGACAGAGGACTTAACGAAAATGATATCAAAGGCATTGTAGGAGCTTCAGGTGGGCCGAAATTTCTGGTACTTAACGGGCTCGATAAAGCTATATTAAATACATGGTTTAAAAAGAGAACTGATCCGCTCTTCTTCATCGGATCATCTATCGGTTCATGGAGAGGCGCGGCATTTGCAAGCAAAGACCCGATTAAAACTCTTGATATCTTTACTGAATCTTACCTTAAACAGCACTACTCCAGCAAACCGACAAGAAAAGAGGTAACGGAAGAGAGCACCCGAATTTTAAATGATTTCCTGAAAGAGGAAAATATTGATTTTATTCTAAACAGATCAAAATTCAATCTGAACATAATCTCCGCACAATGTACCGGCATCTCATCACTTGAGAGCAATAAGGCTCTTGCACTCTCTTTTATCCCGGCCATGATGATGAACCTTGTAAGCAGAAAACTTCTTTTGAAAATTTACACAAGAACACTTTTTCATGATTCAAGAAACACTCCACCTTTCGCGAACTCTTTTAAAAAAGAAAACAGAGTCAAACTCTCTGCAAAAAATCTTAAACAGGCACTACTCTCTTCAGGATCTATCCCATTTGTTATGGAGGGGATTAAAAATATTCCCGGCGCGCCATCGGGAACTTACAGGGACGGCGGGCTTACCGATTATCACATAAATATCGATTTTGGCGTAAATGATGGCATTGTACTCTTTCCGCATTTCAGCAGCAGGGTAATTCCGGGATGGCTCGACAAATCTCTCACATGGAGAAAGCCCGATAAAGAATTTTATTCGAATACAGTTCTTGTTGCACCTTCAAAAAAATTTATAGAAGGTCTCCCGATGGGTAAAATTCCCGACAGAACAGATTTTAAAACTTTTTTCGGCAACGATGATGAGAGGCTTAAATACTGGAATGAAGTTATTAAAAAAAGTTCAATTATCGGCGAAGAGTTCATGGAAGCTGCATCGAGCGGAAAACTTAAAGATATAATTAAACCTTTTTAAACAGAAAAGGCGGCGTTATCTAACGCCGCCCTTCCGCTGAATCTCTATATTTCCCAATAACTGCTCATACATCTTATCTTTTTAATTGTGACAATTGGATAACAATTCATTGCCAGCCCCAACCCCCGAAAACTTTTTATTCCCCAATTAAACAAAATAAATTCCTCCGGATTTTAAAGCCCCCCTCCGGGGGGTTTGGGGGGCTTGGCGGTGCGGAGTCTTATTCTTAGTCTTTATACATCGCGTCAATTTCACCTTTAAACTTGGCAGAAACAACTTTTCTCTTTAGCTTAAATGTTGGAGTAAGCTCCCCTGTTTCCTGTGCAAACTCGTTTGCAAGAAGAGTAAACTTTTTAACCTGCTCAACCTGTCCAAGTGCTGCTGTTCTTGCATTGATTTTATCTCTGTAAAGCTGAATGATTTCAGGCTTCTTGATAAGCTCTTCCCGTGAAGAGAATGTTATTCCATTCTTTTCGCAATATGCTTCGAGCTGAACGAAATTCGGAACAACAAGCGCAGATACATATTTTAATCCGTCACCAATTGCAGCTGCCTGCTCAAAGAAAATATCTTCTTTAAGAAGCCCCTCAATCTGCTGTGGAGCAATATACTTACCGCCTGAAGTTTTAAACATATCCTTTAGTCTGTCTGTAATTACAACATAACCGTCTTCATCGATGTGCCCGATATCACCTGTTCTAACCCATCCGTCTTCAGTAAAAAGATCTTTAGTAAGCTGAGGTTTGTTCCAGTAACCCGGAGTCTGGCTCGGGCTTTTAGACTGAATTTCACCTTCGGGAGAGATTCTAACCTGCATAAGAGGAACAACTGGTCCACATGTCCCGAACTTATTGCGCTGAGGATTTGATACACTGATTACGAAACACTCTGTCATACCATATCCCTGTAGGAGAAGAACACCGCAGCTGAAGAAAAACTCACCGATTTCACCGGAGAATGCTGAACCTCCGCAATTGTATACTTTGTTTCTTCCACCGAATATGTTACGTACTTTCTTAAGTACAAGAGTATCAGCTATTTTAAACTTGAATTTTAATCCAAATGGTATAGGCTTCATTTCTTTCTTTAAATATGCGACTTCTTTTCCGGTTTTGAGAGCCCATGCAAAAAGTTTCTGTTTCTTCTCAGGAGCCTGGCTTACTCCATCCATGACCTTTCCGTAAACTTTTTCCCAGAGTCTTGGAACGCTGCACATATAGTGAGGCTTCGATTCAAGGAGAAACTCAAGAAGAACTTCAGGTTTTGCCTCATGGCAATAATCAACACGAGCATTACTGCATAGAATAAAATAACTCCATGCTCTTTCAAAAACGTGGGCAACAGGAAGGAATGCAAGATTAACATCAGACTCAACTATAGGAATATAATATCCTGTAGCAAAAAGCATTGCAAGCCAGTTTTTGTGAGTCAGCATTACACCTTTAGGCTCGCCGGTTGTACCCGATGTGTAAATAAGAGTTGAGAGGTCTTCGCTTGTGGATGCAGCAAGTTTCTTCTCAAGTTCACTCTTCTTCGAAGATTTTTTACCCATCTCAATAAAATCTGTATATAGTATTACCTTACTGTTATTTTTATCGTAGTTTATTCTGTGATCTATCACGATCAGTTTTTCGATTTTTGTATCTTTAAGTATGCTTACTGCTTTATCATAATGTTCCTGTTTTTCAACAAAGAGAATTCTGATACCGCAGTCATTTACAATATATTTAAGTTCTTCTGCAGAGTTTGACTGGTAAATCGGAACAGAACAGGCACGTATTGAAAAACATCCGAAATCCGCAACAGCAAGCTCAACTCTGTTATTTGAAAAAATACCTACAAATTCTCTCTCTTTAACTCCATACTCAAGAAGCCCCATTGCAGCTGAATCTATAAGATCAACAAATTTACTCCAGCTGAACTCCTCCCATTCTCCAAAAGCTTTATGTCTTACTGCAACTTTGCTGTTTCCGTATTTTTCAGCTCTTTTGTGTACCATTTTACCAAGATGATCATCTTTAGCGAGAAAATCCTGAAACTCTTTTTCATAATTGACATTACTCATTAAGCAGCCTCCAATATGAACTCTTTTAATTTAATATTTATGGATATTTGTACCATATTAAATTGAATCTGTCTTGCCGATTTATAACTTATGAAATTCTGAATTTTTATTAATTATAATTCGGGAAGTGTTCTGAACCTTGATTTCAAGGATTAAACGATTAACATGATTTAAAAATAAATCAAATGTCATTGACATAGTTCTCGGATAAATTAACATTAAAAAAAAACCGGTAAAAATTTATGCCACATATGATTCTATATTTTATCATGTTTTTCGGTCCGGCTTTTGCTCTGGTTATATCCATCGGCCTGCTCGTTCAGGCAAAAAAAGCTCTTATCGATTACCTCTTTGCTCTCTCATTTTTCGGTATGTCTATATGGATGTTTCAAATTGCCCTTTTCAGCACTGATATTATAAACGGCTGGAAATACGCCTGGTATCTGACATTTATTCCCGTCCCGCTGATATATATTATTCCGCCGATTATGGCATTGAGATACAGATGGGTTCTTGCAAGTACTTTTAAACTAAGCAGATTGCATATTTACCTGATCATTCCATCTATTATATCACTGGGAATTTTTCTATACTTCCCTTTTTCCGGGCACGAGGAGATGTACAGATACTATCCTGGTCTGCCTCTTGTGAGTGAAAATTTCACAAGACTACCCTTATACTTTAAAATTACATACATCACTGCAATAATTCCAAATCTTTATGTTGCAGTGCTGATGACGCCGGTTCTAATACAGATGCTCCCGGTCTGGAGACGTGACAGCAACAACAAGATTTCCAAGCCTGCAAGAATGGGTTATCTTTCCGCTCTATCCATAGTTGTTTCAAATATTCTTTGCCTATTCGGATACATTTTTTCTCTTGATCTTGTAGTTATATCACTGCTTATTGCGAACGTTTTTACTATTTATGTTTATCTTGTGACTCAGCGTCACCCTGATTATCACCGCCTTTTGAGAAGCGAAACCAGAAAGGCAAACTATGAAAAATCCCGTATTTCCGGCCTGGATATAAATGACATATGTACAAGACTTGAGGAACTCATGCGTGACGAAAAAGTTTTTGCAGACGAAGATCTCTCTTTGCGCGATTTAGCCAGCGAACTTGGGATCAGCGCCCATCAGCTATCAGAGATACTTAACGAAAAAATTAAAAAAAATTTCAACACTTTTATCAATGAATACAGAGTCGCCGAAGCGCAAACAATGCTCATTAAAGAACCACAGAGATCTATACTTTCCGTGGGAATCGCAGTAGGGTTTAATTCCAATACTACTTTCTGTACTGTATTTTCAAAAATTACAGGTGAGTCGCCAAGTCACTACAGGAAACAGAAACTTAACCGATAATATATCAGCTATGCCAGTAACAGGCAGGAGCATATAAAAAAACAGGATGGCCATAATGAGAATAATAATCATGATAATCGTTGGGGTTTCAGCAGGGTATCTTTCAGGATTGCTATGGAAAGGACGAGGTTTCGGTTTCATAGGGAATCTTCTTCTTGGTGTTTGTTGAGCTTTAATTGGAGGATTTCTCTTTAATTTTGCGGGATTCAGAATTTACGGTATTATCGCTCAGATAATCTCGGCACTTATAGGGGCTCTTCTTCTTCTCTGGCTGATTAGCCGTATAAAAAAATAAATCAAAAGAAAGACCTGTTCATATATTTCACGGGCACAGGATAAAGAAAAGGGGATTGTTTCAAAATCAAATAAAAACAGTCCCCTTTTTTACCGGTTAAAACCTGCAGTTTTATTCAAATTTTAAAGCATCAATAGGCTTAAGATTTGAGGCTTTCCTTGCGGGATAATACCCGAAGAAAACACCTACTGCAGTGGAAAAGATAAAAGATAACAGCACTGAAAGCAGAGAAAAAACAAATGCCCACTTCAGCACAATGACTAGAATCAGATAAATTAACAGACCAAGCATTATCCCGATGGCTCCCCCCGCAGAGGTAAGAGTTACCGCTTCAATTAAAAACTGAAAAAGAACATCTTTTCTTTTTGCACCGATTGCCATTCTTATACCGATCTCCCTGGTCCGCTCGGTTACAGAGACAAGCATAATATTCATAATCCCTACACCGCCCACAAAAAGTGAAATAGATGCAATCCCCGCAAGGAGAAAAGAAAGAGCTCTTGTAATATCCTCAGTCATTTTAAGCTTTTCTTTACTTGTTTTGATCCAGTAAGTATCTTCAGCTCCTTCTTTAAGATTATGTACCTTTCTAAAATATTTAATAATTTTTTTTTCTGCGCCCTCAAGCATGTTCTCTTCCTTTGTAGAAAGAATAATTTCGGAATAAATATCCCTTCTTGCGAAAAACCGGACATTTGCGGTTGTATGAGGAATAATAACCTCATTATCAAAATCGTTTCCCGAAAAGGCTATCCCGGCAGCATTAAGAATCCCGATTACCTGAAGAGGTACGCCATTAAAAAGAATCTGCTCACCAATAGGATTTCTTTGACCAAAAAGAACTTCTTTTGTGGTCAATCCAATAATTACAACTTTCGCAAATGAATTAATATCATCTTCGGTAAAAGACCTCCCGGTTACGACACTCCGGCCTTTAATCTTCAAAAAATCATTATTAACTCCCCACATCTTTGCGCGTGTTGAATTATCTCTATATTTCAAAAGTCCGCCCTTTTCAGAGATATAACATATGGGACTTATTTTATCTATTTCAAAAATTTCATTTTTAAGTGAAAAAATATCATTGCTTGTGATCCTCTTCCCGAAAGGTTTCATCTCAAACGATATACCATTCTCTCCAAAATTAGCTACTTTGTCCCTAACTTCTATACGGGCACTGCTTCCAAGTCCTATCATCAGAATCACAGAAGAGACCCCTATAATAATTCCGATACTTGTAAGCAAGGATCTTAATTTATTACGCCTTAATGACCTGATAGCTGTTATAATCGCATTCTTTATATTCATAAAACCTTTAATTTATATTTATATCTGTAATTATCTTTAGTTTAATAAATTTATCTGGGATTTTCCATGTATTAGACTGTTTAAATTGAATTTATTACGATATAAAAAGTCAAGGAAATAAATAGCATCAAACACTTCGGGATACCGTAACAATTTATTTTTGGCTGTACAGCGCTGCGCTTTGTGCCCGGAAATAATTCGCTACCCGGGAATGCCTGAATAATTTATAAAAAAACATACTTTTGATAAAATAATGTTGAAAAAAGATTCTAATTATTCAGTTATATTTAAATAGATACAGATATATTCCGGGAGTTATTAAAAATGGCCATATCAAAAGTACAGAAAGCAGCCTATAACGACGATATAAAAGCAGTTAAACTTCAATCTGATGAACTTGAAAAGAAAATAAAAGATCTCTTTCAGAAAAAGAAAAGCAAGCTTAATGTTGAACCGTACTACAACCTTGAAATTGCCACATACCTCCTGAGTACTATAGAATTATACATGAAAATGAATGATTTCTCCGTAGCGATGCTGGGAATAAAAAACAATAAAAGCCTTGATGTGGCTAAATCTAATTTTTCAAAAGTACTTCTTCTCCTTAAAGAGACTGTAGGAGATGAGGTCGAAAGAGATTCACTTAAAGAAAATGAAGAATACCTTCAGAAGCTGGATAAATTGAATCCTCGCCAGATACTGGATTTCCTGATCAGAGTCGATACTACTTTCTTCAATCTTAAAAACAATATGGGTGACGATTCGAAATGGAGATGGCTCTTTGTTGAGCTTCAGGCAAAAATTGCTGTTATAATAAGAAACTTCATTAATTTTTCTGATATATTAAAATTTAGAGATCCAAGATTGCCGCATTTTCGCGACAGACATGAACATGTGGGTATGGCTAAAGATGCTCTTGAAGAAGCTGCAAAACAGTATAGAACAAAATACGAATTATCCTCCAAATCAAGAGAGGATTTAAAAAAATCCATAGAGATACTCGAGGCCTTGCGAAAGATACATTTTACTCTTGGAGAGAGCAGTGAAGCCGATAAATTAAAAACCACTATAGACGCGGCTAAATTCACCCTTGAAGCTGGAGACAAAAAGAAAGAGAGTGATGACAAGAGCAAAACTAAACCTCCTGCAAAAAAGTAATAAAACTTACTAAAAAAGTTTAAATTTTTCCTTGACGATTCCAGATAAAATATTATATTGTTTATTAGCACTCAATACTTATGAGTGCTAATAAACGGATGAAGAAAGGTAACGTCTTGAAAAACGAAATGCAGCCTGATAGGAAACTTGACGAAAGAGAATCTGCTATTCTCAACGCTATCGTTTACGAATACATCCTCACGGGAAAACCTGTAGGGTCACGTTCTTTTGTACAGAAATACTCATTCTCCCTCTCCCCTGCTACAATGAGAAACATAATGTTTGACCTGGAAAGGATGAATTTCCTCATGCAGCCTCATACATCATCAGGAAGGGTTCCGACAGACAAAGGATACAGGTATTACGTGGATTCCCTCCTGGATAACTACGATTTTCATGAAATGGTTATTGACGAGAAGATTTTTCAGCGGGAAGTGCAGCTGGACAAAATATTCGAATCTGTTACAAAGATGCTCTCTGTAACATCAAACTATGCGGGGGTAATGCTTTCGCCAAAACCGGATTTCACAGTTGTAAAACTTATAGAGCTGATTCAGCTTGAAAGCAGTGAAGTTCTTTTAATCGCGATTACCAGAACAGGAATGATATTGACGCGAAAAGTTGCAATTTCAGTACGTGTTACACAGGATGAACTTTTCGAGTACTCTAAATTTCTCACTGGCGAGCTATGCGGATACTCTCTACACGATATCAAAGAAAGAATATTCGAGAATCTCCGTCTTGACAAACTATTATCAACCAACCGTGAACTTGCTCTTGATATAGCTCAAATAGCATTCAACGAAACTACCGATTCAACAATTAATATAGACGGTATAGAAAACCTTCTCCGTATTCCGGAGATGGTGGAGGAGAAAAGATTAAACAGTCTTTTGAACATTATCGAGGAAAAAAATATTCTTAAAAACATCCTTGAAACGCAAATTGAAAGTGACGGCGTCAGGATAATGATTGGTGAAGAGATTGAGAATGACAAGGTTACCGGATGCAGTCTGGTAGCATCAACATACAAAATCGGGAACAAACCTGTCGGCGCAATAGGAGTTTTCGGTCCGACACGGATGGATTATGAAAAAGTCGTACCCCTTGTTGACTACACAGGGAAAGCAGTAACGGGACTTCTCACGAAGATGTCCAAATAATTAAGATCAAAGAATAAAAGCGATTTTAAGATGGAGAAGTAAAATGGGTAACAAAGAAACAGCTGCAGCAAAAGAGAATAAAAACGGGGACGATAATAAAATTGAGGAAGCTGAAAACGGCTGTGAAGACGTTAAAAGCTTCGAAAATGAAATATCTAACCAGGATGAAGAGATAATCAGACTGAACAAAGAGATAGAAACTCTAAAAGATCTTCTGCAGAGAAGACAGGCTGATTTCGAAAACTTCAGAAAAAGAACCGCGAAACTGCAGGAGGACTACAGAAAACTTGCTATAAAAGATTTCGCATTTGATATCATCAATGCTAATGATGATATCAGCCGTGCTATTGAGGCTTCTGATAATCTTGCAGACAAAGAGAATACCGATGCAAAAGATTCATTTATTGAAGGAATAAAACTTGTTTCAAAGAAAATTGAAGAAATTCTGAGCAAATACGGGATAGAAGAGATTGAATCCGAGAATAAACCTTTTAATCCGAACTATCATGAAGCGCTGGAGATAGAAAACAACAGCGACCATCAAGAAGATACAGTAACCAAAGTATACCAGAAAGGTTTTAGACTGGATGAACACATAATAAGAACCTCAAAAGTCAGAGTATCAAAAGCAGCACAGAAGAAAAACGAAGTACCGGATGAAGATGCAATAAACAGCTGATTCTGAATATTAATCAGCTGTTTATTAAAAAATGAAAAGAGAATAATTTAATTTATAAGGAGTAAAGGCGATGAGTAAGATAATAGGAATCGATTTAGGAACAACAAATTCATGCGTATCTGTAATGTCAGGCGGAGAACCTGTAGTAATACAGAACGCTGAAGGGCAGAGAACTACACCTTCAATAGTTGCATACACAGACAAAGGTGAGCGTCTCGTAGGGCAGATTGCGAAGAACCAGATTATCACAAACCCTGAGAACACTATCAGATCGGTTAAACGTTTCATGGGAAGAAAATACAACGAAGTAACCGGCGAAATCTCAATGGTTGCGTATAATGTAAAAGATGACGGTAAAGGCGGAGTTACAATCAGTACTGTGTCAGGCGAATTCACACCGCCGGAGATCTCTGCAAGAATTCTTCAAAAAATGAAACAGACCGCTGAAGATTTTCTTGGAGAAACTGTTACAAAAGCGGTAATCACAGTGCCTGCATATTTCAACGATTCACAAAGACAGGCAACAAAAGACGCTGGAAAAATTGCAGGACTCGAAGTAGAAAGAATAATAAACGAGCCGACAGCCGCAGCCCTTGCTTATGGCCTTGATAAAGGAAAACAAAACGAAAAAATAGCAGTATATGACCTTGGCGGCGGTACTTTTGACGTTTCAATACTTGAACTGGGCGATGGAGTCTTTGAAGTAAAATCTACAAACGGTAACACACACCTGGGCGGAGATGACTTCGACCATAGAATTATGGAATGGCTCATTGCTGAATTCAAAAAGCAGACCGGAATTGATGTTTCAAAAGACAAGATGGCTCTCCAGAGATTAAAAGAATCTGCTGAAAAAGCAAAAATCGAACTCTCGGGTAAAATGCAGACAGAGATAAATATTCCGTTCCTCACAGCTGACCAGAACGGACCGAAGCACCTTGTTACAACTCTTACACGCGCAAAATTTGAGCAGCTTGTAGAAGATCTTGTAGAATCGACAAAAATCCCCTGTATGAAAGCTCTTGAAGATGCAGGCCTTACAGCCGGCGATATAGATGAAGTTATTCTCGTCGGGGGATCCACAAGGATACCCGCAGTACAGGAACTTGTTAAAAGAGTATTCGCGAAAGAGCCTCACAAAGGAGTTAATCCGGACGAAGTTGTTGCAATAGGTGCTGCTATCCAGGGCGGAGTTCTTGCAGGTGACGTTCACGATGTACTTCTTCTTGACGTAACTCCCCTTTCTCTCGGGATTGAGACTCTCGGCGGAGTTATGACAAAACTGATTGAAAGAAATACAACGATCCCTGCAAGAAAGAGCCAGACTTTCTCGACTGCAGCGGACAATCAGCCTGCAGTTTCAATACATGTACTTCAAGGAGAGAGAGAACTTGCAGCACAGAACCGGACTCTTGGAAGATTCGATCTTTCAGACATCCCCCCTGCGCCAAGAGGAATTCCTCAGATCGAAGTAACATTTGATATAGATGCAAATGGTATTGTACACGTTTCCGCAAAAGATCTTGGAACCGGAAAAGAGCAGAAAATTAAAATTGAATCTTCAAGCGGACTTTCAGAAGCTGACATCGAGAAGATGGTAAAAGAAGCGGAACTACATGCTGATGAAGATAAAAAAGTTAAAGAAGTGATCGAAGCTAAAAATGAGTCTGATTCTCTTATCTACTCAATAGAAAAAATGATGAGAGATAACGAAGCTAAAATTGAGGCTGGCGAAAAAGACTCAATAAATGCTGCAACTGCAAAGCTGAAAACCGCTATGGAAGGAAGCAATGTTGAAGCTATCAGACTGGCAAAAACCGAACTAGAGCAGGCTTCACATCAGTTTGCACAGAGAATATATCAGGATGCTTCAGCGCAGCAGCCTGGCGGAGCAGAAAATGCAGGTCCTGCAGGTGATGACGCGGCAGATTCAGCAGAAGGAAAAGAAAAAGTTTACGACGCGGATTATGAAGTAGTTGACGAAGAAAAATAATCCTGGCAGAATTGTGCCGCAGCCATGTTTTCCGGCTGCGGCATTAAGCCTTTATAATGAGAGAGGATAAAATTGGCAAAAAGAGATTATTACGAGGTTCTTGGCGTCATTAAGACCGCTTCTGACCAGGAGATAAAACAGGCATACAGGAAGCTCGCTCTGAAATATCACCCTGACAAGAACAAAGGAAATAAAGAATCCGAAGAGATGTTCAAAGAGGCCACTGAAGCATATGAAGTGCTACGAGACCCGAAAAAACGGTCATCTTATGATAAATTCGGCCATGAAGGTGTAGGCGGATTTGATAATTTCGGCAGAGGGGCATATTCCGATTTTTCAGATATTTTCGGGAATGTTGACCTTGGTGATATATTTGAGGGATTTTTCGGTTCTTCAGGCGGAAGAGGGAGATCTCAAAAAACCAGACGCGGGTCAGACCTCCAGTATGATATGACAATTACACTGGAAGAAGCAGCATCGGGAAGTGAAGTTCAGATTGAAATTCCCAGAAGTGAAGCCTGTGACTTATGCGGCGGCACTGGGTCATCCACAAAAACAAAGCCGGCTGTTTGCCCCACCTGTAACGGAATGGGACAAGTAAGACAGACTCAAGGATTTTTCTCCATAACACAGGCATGTCCTAAATGCCGCGGTGAAGGAAAAGTTGTAACGTCACCATGTAAAACATGTAACGGTTCGGGGCTTACAAAAAAGAAGAGAACAATAACTGTAAAAATTCCTGCCGGTGTTGAATCCGGCTCAAGATTAAAAATCTCAGGCGAAGGAGAACAGGCTCCAAATGACGGTATTACAGGAGATCTTTATGTTGTTCTTCATATCAAAAAACATCCGAACTTTGACAGACATGGAAATGATATACTCAGCGTAATAGATGTTGCATATCCGATTGTGTGTCTCGGTGGAGAGATTGAGGTTCCAACGATATATGGGAATAAAGTTAAGATGAAATTACCTCCAGGAACAGAAAATGGCCAGGTTTTTCGCCTTAAAGGAAATGGTATCCCATATCTGGGATCTTACGGCAAAGGGGATCAGCTTGTTAAAATAAATATTCAGGTTCCGAAGAAATTATCATCGAGACAGAAAGAGCTTCTTAAAGAGTTCGCAAAGTTATCGGGAGATAGTAACGCCGGGGACGATTTTTACTAGAATCGGCGGGGTGAAAGATTTTTCGCCCCTACTTAACGCCCCTTATGGGGCGTTTTCTTATTGCATTTATAGATTTAAAAATATTTATTGTAATTTTTTTAGTAAACCGCATAATAATGATTGTTCTTTTCGGCTCAATTATACTATATCCAGCCATTCATGCATTGTATTTACGGTGAAACAGAGTCTCTATTCATAGATTAAGTAAAACAACCTCATAAATGTCCGGATTATGCGGTGTGAAATCTAAACTTAAAAGCTATACAACAAAAAGTTTAAATGGAGAAAAAAATGTTGCCAATAGTAGATTACGGAAGCATTGCAATAGTTGTCCCTAAAGTAACAGCCGTCGGGAGCACTGTTTCTGAGGATGGAAAACCCGGTTTTGAAGTATTTCTGTCCGGAATGGAAGAACCGATTGTAATCGGATTCGATACTGAAGAGGAAGCCCTTGAAGCCCGGGAAGAACTTATTGCAATTATAGCTCAATATCATTATGTAAAAGAGCTCGGCCCCGATTTTGATATCAGCGATCTTCTCGGTAAAAATGAAGACGATGATGTTAATGAGCATTAAAAATTTCTGAAAAAAAAGAAACAAACACTTAAAAGGTGAATGATATGATAAAAAACGATTTCGAACTCCTCCAGAGAGGAACTGAAGAGATTATACCGATAGACGAATTCAAAAAGAAACTTGAGAAGTCCGAGAAGGAAAACTCCCCTCTTACAATAAAAGCAGGATTTGACCCGACAGCACCGGATATTCACCTTGGACACGCAGTATTGCTTCGTAAAATGAAACATTTTCAGGATATGGGACATCGCGTGGTATTTCTTATAGGCGATTTCACAGGAATGATCGGCGATCCGTCAGGAAAATCTGAAACAAGAAAAAGATTAACTCGCGACGATGTCCTTGCTAATGCCGAAACCTATAAAAAACAGGTCTTTAAAATTCTCGACGAGAAAAAAACAGTAATAGAGTTCAACTCCAGGTGGCTTAGCCCGATGAATTTTGGTGATGTCCTTGAGCTTACAGCAAGATATAATGTTGCCAGAATGCTTGAGAGAGATGATTTCTCAAACAGATATAAATCACAGAAACCGATCTCAATTCTTGAATTCATGTATCCGCTTGTACAAGGATACGACTCTGTAGCTCTGAAAGCAGATGTAGAATTAGGCGGAACAGATCAGAAATTCAATCTTCTTGTGGGACGTGACCTTCAGAGAGAATATGGCCAGGAACCTCAGGCTATTATTACAGTACCTCTTCTGGTTGGTCTTGACGGAGTACAGAAGATGAGCAAATCTCTGAACAACTACATAGGAATAAATGAACATCCGAAAGAGATATTCGGGAAAACCATGTCTATAGCAGATGATATAATGTTCCGCTACTATGAACTTGGAACAGATGTTCCCATGGAGGAAGTAGCAAAACTTAAACATGACATGGAAACAGGCGCAGCTCATCCGCGTGATATTAAGATAAGACTAGCTAAAGAACTTTGTGCGCAATTTTACGATGAGAAAACAGCCGATGATGCTGAAGCGGAATTTTACAGAATTTTTGTAAATAAAGACGCCCCGGACGAAATACCTGAATTTTCAATTGATAGCAGTGAGCTGAAGGATGATAAGATCTGGATAGTTAAAGTTATGACGTTAACCGGTCTTGCCTCTTCTAACGGAGAAGCAAGAAGGCTTATTTCAGGGGGAGGTGTTACATTTGAAAATGAAAAAATATCCGACACTGAATTTGAATTGTCCAAAACAGATGGTATTCTCAAAGTAGGAAAGAGAAAATTTATAAAAATATTGTTTTCTTAAAAAAATTAGAAAGAACCAGATACATGCGATATAAATACTTCTTTGACGGGCAGAACACGACAATGAAGTATTTATACCGGTTTTAGAAAAATAACAAAAAATTCTTGTAACCATAACAGGATAATCATGTCACCTATAAATGATATAGAAATAATAAACAGAGTAATCGAAGGAGATAAAGAAGCCTTCTCCCAGATTGTGCAGAAATACCAGAATATGGTGTTTAAGTATGTTTATTATCAATTTAACAACTATGATGAAGCGCTCGATATTACACAGGATATCTTTATAACTGTTATGGAAGCGTTAAAATCATTCAGACAGGAATCGAAATTTTCAACATGGCTTTACAGTATAATGGTAAACCATTGTAAAAATTATCGTAAAAAGATGAACAGGTACAGCACCGTTTCTCTAAAAGTCATGAGGGGTGAAGATGAGGTTGATCTTCAGCTTCAGGATTACAGGGAGAATCCTGAAGATAAGGTAGTGAACGAGGATTCTATACGGATAATCAAAGAGGAGATTTCAAAACTCCCCGAAGATTTTAAAGATATTATTACTTTAAGGGATATTGACGGTTTATCATATAACGAAATTTCAGAAATACTCGATATTAACCTGTCAAATGTTAAAGTTAGAATTCATAGAGGACGAGAATACTTGAAAAATCGATTACATGCCAGAGGTTTAATATGACACTTAAGCATCTGAAATTTGAAGAAATATCCGATCTTCTTGATGATGAACTTTCAAATCAGGAGAAAGAACAGTGCCTTTCACATATCACCGTTTGTGAAGTATGCTGTCAGGAGTATGATTCACTTTCAAAATGTCTTACATTATTATCATCGCTTAAGAATGAATGTATTGTCATTCCCGATTTCTCGGAAAGAACAATAATGATATGCAGGTCACGAGAAAAAAAGCGTTTTTTCCTTAAGGTGGTTCCGGCTATTGCAGCTTCAGTTATTATAATTTTTGGTGTAGGGTTTATCCGTACAGGCTTGTTCAATGATTCCGGATCTTACGTCGCGGCAAACCTGACAGGTCATAATGAAACACAGAAAATAATAGAATCTGTCAGCAATTCAAATGGCAGGATAATACAGATTACCCAGGCTTATATTGATGGTGAATTTGACAAAAGTTCCGTTGCAGCAATTAAGAGAGTACTTCAGAAAAATAATATAAAACATACATTTATAGTTAATTCAGGCATGCTTGTGAATCCAGCAGCAGGTAGAATGGAAGATGTGGGATTTACACCAGGAAACGCCTCTGTTTCATTGAATAATGATGATAACCAGAATTACGCCTCAATCGAAAGCGGAAGAGTAAGAATGAGAATATTCAAATAGAATGCATGACAAGCTCGAGAAATGAATCAGTATCGTAAATAGCACCTCCGCAGACCCCTCTTGAGGAGAAAAGAGAAGCTTCGTGAGTAATGTCATCATAATCTGCCTGAGCATCATGTATCTGATAAACATCATACCCTCTGTCTGACGCATCTCTTGCAGTTGTTTCCACACACTGACTTGTGGCAAGCCCGGTAAATACCAGAGTTGTAATATTAATAGATTTCAAAACAGCATCAATGTCTGACGAAGAGAAAGGACTGAATGTAGTTTTATTAATAATAATATCACCGGCATCAGGCTTTAATTCATCTATAACGTCCGCGGAAATTTCAGACATCAATGGATACACACCCGCATAACCAGCAGCCGCCCCATCCTCATAAGATTTTTTAAAAAAACGGTGGAGATCGCTTCGATCAGGTTTACTACCGCATAATCTCAAATAAATAACAGGGAGTTTGAGATTATCGAATGACTCCCGAATCTTTATAATATTCGGTATTACAATACTGTATGCACGATCCCTGATATATGTCAGCGATCCGGGATACAAAGAATTGAAATATTCTGAATAAACCGAATTACTTTCCAGGTAATATTTCTGCATATCAACAATAACAAGAGCAAAACCTTCCATGCCGGCACCACTATACACTTTATTTTAATGATGACATTTCTAAATTAACTTTTAATTTGTTTTTAAGCATTAGTCAATAATTTTTACTTGTAATCATATCCGAGATAAGAATTAATCAGGTTTATCCCGGAATATACAGAAGGTTATGTTTATGTACACAGTGAATCTTATAGCGACATTTATAAGCACTATCCTTGTTTTGTTCACTGCTTTTTTTGTTCTCTTTAAAAACAGAACCATTAAAAGCCAGGCATGGAACTTCTTTTTTATATATAATTTTATTGCAGCGGGTGTTCCGGGAAGTATTTTTTTCACCTACTACATGTATGATTCACCCGATCTGATTATTTACAGCAAATTAAGCCAGATTTTCACTATGTTTTTCTCTGCTTCTGTTTTGAATTTGTCTCTCACCTATCCTGCAAAAAAGAAAAAAGTTCCATTATATATTCCATTTCTTGTAATTATCCCCGCTTTAGTGTTATCCGGACTGATTTTCTTTACCGACCTGTCTATAAAAAGTGTCCGATTTGAAAACTGGAAACCTATACGTGAAGCAGGAATTCTTTATCCAATATATGGAGCAATATCATTCCTGTATTTCATCATTAGCTGGGTTATTTTTTTAATCAACTATATTAAAACAAAGGTAGAAGCATATAGGCTTCAAATCCGATATGTCGTTCTTGGAACATCAATATTTATAACTCTCACGTATATCGGCTCGATATTGATGCCTCTTGTTTATAATAATTATACGTTTTATGCAATAGCCCCCTCAAGTGTATCTTTAGTTTCTACAATTACACTCTTTTATTCGGTTATCGCTTATAACATTATGGATATCAGAACTGCTATTCATAAAACTGCCATGTATTTTGTTCTTAGTACAACGGTCTTTATTCCTATTGTTATAATTATTTATTTTACAGAATATTTTAAAAATATAGCGCACTTCCCTACCGGGATTATTGCAGGCTCATCGGTTATCGCTTTCGTTCTCTTTATTTACCTGTTCCAGCCTGGAATAGATAGGGCGTTTAAAAGAAAAATTGCTGATATCGAACATCTGACAAACAGATACATACAGAAAGCATCAAAACTAAAAACACTTGATGAGCTCATAGAAGCAAGTTCTCTGGAACTGTATAAAGGACTGGGACTCAACAGAACTATATTTTTTATTTATGATGAAGATTCAAGAGGGTTTAAAAAAAATTTTGATACGTCAGAATCAGAAGAAGAAAATATGATCATTGACAGGCATTTTCCTCTTATTATATGGTTTGCCAGAAATCAGGAGATTCTCTCTCTTAACAGGGTTTACATGGACGATCAGTCTTTTAAACCGATAAGGGACGAAGTTTCCGGTTTTTTCAGCAAATATGATATTAGCTCAATTCTACCACTCTATTATGAAAACAGAATTTACGGGATGCTATGTCTCGGTAAAAAAGAAAATATGAAATCTCTGACCCCTGATGAACTTCAAAAACTTGAAGAATTCAGAATAAGATCCAATGATTTCATAATAACAGCTCTTGCATATGATAAAGCTAAACAGGATCAGTTTATATCAAGAAGTTTAGGATTATCAGGGAGTATACTTCACGCTTCAGCAGCTAATTCATTACCACAGATGAAGAATATGAAATTCGGTTCACTGATTGCCCCGGGTTACTCAAGAGGTGTGGACTATTTCGATTTTCTCCAACCTACAAAAAATACACTGGGGATTCTATTTACTGATGTATCAGGTCTTGGAATCAACAACGCACTTTACTCAGTTCTCCTTAGATCGGTTTTCCACGCATGTATAAACGAAGCGGCTTCACCTTATATAATGATAAAAAGAATCAATCTTGTGCTTCATGATTATACAAAAGGGAAAGGTGAACTGGTAACAGCTTTTTACGCTTTTTTCGATACAGATACAAAGAGATTGTTTTACTCAAACGCCGGATTCCCCCCTGCTGAAGTATTCAGAATTGAAAGAAATGATTTTGATTCACTTGATACCGAGGGATCGCCTCTTGGTTACAAACTTAATGCTGAATTCGGACAGGGGCGAACAGAATTAAAGAGCGGAGATATATGTGTAATATACTCTAAATCTTTTATAAACTCAAAAAACAGCGAGAATGAAAACTTCGGACTTTTACGATTGCGAAATATTGTAAAAGAATCTAAATCCAAACTCCCGGCAGATATTGCGAAAAATTTAAAATCAGCATATGAAAATTTTATGGGAATTTCACTTCAAGGCTCTGACATTACTCTTTTGGTTATTAAAATCACATGATTTATTAAAAAAGTGTTGTTTTTTTTAACAAAAATTTGACATTTTATCGATTGTTGGTTATTTATTATTACAGATTGTATAAAGTGTTTCAATAAATTTCATTTTTGAAACACTTTATACTCAGGAGGATTCCCGATGGGAAACAAAAATGGTAAGGCGATGATGCCTGAATTGACAGATGAGATTTCACTATGCAATGAACTTTTCTCGAAATGCTGTCATGATGAACTCAGAGAAATTGATAAACATGAGATTATAATTAAGATTTGTCAGATAATTGGTTCAACACCGGAAAATTTATGCAAAGCAGAAGAAGTATTTAATAACATTAAATACGACATAACTAAATATACAATGCATCATGAATACTGCTCTGAAACAAAAAATCAGGTTAAACCTAAATTTTTATTATGGCTGGACAGCAAAGCTGAACCAAAAAAAGCCAGAGAGCTCTCAAATTTTCTTGATAAGTATCTGAAATAAAGAGTGCTACCAAAAAAGTTATTACTCCATACGTGCTGCGCGCCATGTATTGGATATGTTTATGAATTGCTGAAAGATGAATTTGAAATTTCAGCATTTTACTCCAATCCTAATATTATGCCTGCGGATGAATACAGGATACGGTACACCGAACTGGAAGAATACAGCAGGCTTAAAGGATTCCAGCTTTTTACAGAAATTCCCGACACGAAACAGTGGATTAAAGATGTTAAGGATTTCAGATATTTCGGAGAGAGTTCGGACCGCTGCTGGAAGTGTTATGAAATAAGACTGGATAATACATTTAAAAAAGCTGCTGAACTTAATTTTGATATTGTAGCAACTTCTCTGTCTATATCTCCGCACAAAAATGTTTTAAAAATCAACGAGATCGGTGAAAGACTCTCGAAATTATATGGTATAGCTTTTTATTCTGCTGATTTTAAAAAGAATGACGGAGTAAAAAAGTCAGTAGAGATATCAAAAAAAAATAATTTCTACAGACAAAATTATTGCGGATGTATATATTCAAAACTTGAAAAAGATAGCAAAAGTCCCTGGTCAGAAAAAGCGAGAGAATTCAGATTAAAAAGCTTATTTTCATCGAATAATGAAATTGATATCTCTGATATTTTAAACGGGAAAGAGATAGATCTTCACCACTTTCACCCATCCGATACGGCAATGCTGATAGGGAAGTTTCTTGAAAACGCGGTAAACAATAAATATAAAACAGTAAAGATAATTCACGGGAAAGGGAAATCTGTAAAGAAAAAACAGATCCATGAAATTCTCAAAAGTCACCCTTCAGTAATTATTTTTTATGACGATTCATCAAACTGGGGATCTACAATAGTAACATTACAGGTATAATTTTTAAAATTTTATACTTGCGGGAACAAAATGCCACTTCCCTTTACTGTCAAAAGAGAAAAGCTTTAATTCAATAATTTCGCCCGCTTTAAAGATCATTTTACAGGAAGAACCGCTCTCCAATTCAAAAATATTATCATTCATTTCAAGCTTTCCTCCTGCGGCCTGTTCTATATCCTCACTATAAACTTTAATTTCAAGTCTGGGGGAATCGAGAAGAACATACATTTTTGTCTCCTTCATTCCAAGTATGGTACCGGTATGTGATGGTCTTTTATCCAGCTCAAGTTCGAGTTCTCTATTAAAAACTGAATGAAGCAACAGATCATTTACAAAACGATCTATTGTTTTTTGAGTCTCTTTTGCTCTGTTAGCCGAATTTATTATCTGCTCTCTGATTAATAGTTCATCTTCATCAGTGTCCGGTTTTTCAATCCCAAGTTTTTCAAGCAATTCTTTGTGAGAGTAAATTCCAACGGCCTCTCTCATTGGGGAGGAAAATCTGCCGTACAAATCAACCTTCAGTGCAAAATGCTCACCTGGATTTTCTGAAAAGACAGATCTCTGATTTGTAATTAAAATCTGCCTTTCGATCGTTTCTGTTATTCTCTTTTCATTCCCGGTACGAGGGAGACGTGAAAGATATTCACCAGGAGTCTCCTCCCCTCGCCTCCATATCCAGCATTCGTTTAGTGAATGGATCTTCACTATCGAAGTGATAACCTTCTCCAGTCTATGGAGACTCGATTCATCGGGAGCTTCATGAACTCTGAAAACAGGATGTATATGAAGATCGTTCCCTTTACCATCCGGTGCAAGCATGGAAGCTCCGGCCATATTGCAAAGGAGAGATAACTGTTCGTTCCATCTTCCAGTATCATCCCTTTCTTTTTCCGTGAATATCAAACTATTTCCATCTTCACTTATACTTATCAGATTTTCAAAACGGTCAAAATTTATTACTCCTCTCATCTCTCCATTACGAACAAGAATTCTACCGGCATCCTGAAGAGCAACAAGAGATGATGTATATTCTAGATTGTTTAAAGAGCTACCTGTCATGGAATTATAAAAATCCTGCACTCCTGAATAGGTAAGTTTTGCTCTACTTAGAATTCTCCCTCTGGTGACTTCACTGGAAATTATATCCCCCTCACCATTAATCTGAATTTTAAAAACCAGAGCTCTTCTAGGAACATCCGGGTTAAGAGATATAATCCCCTCGGACAACTCACGCGGAAGCATGGGAACAGAAAAGCCGGGGAGATAATAACTTGCTCCACGCCGGAGGCTCTCTTTAAACAAAGCGGAACCAGGTTTAACATAATATGACGCATCGGCAATAGCATAATATATAATATAACCTGTGATATTTTTTTCTACATACAAAGCCTGATCGAGATCTTTTGAATCGTCATTATCAATTGTAATAAAAGGGAGAGCGCTATAATTAGTAAGAAGCGGATCATCAATGCCAGGTTTTGCTGTAATTTCTTCAACTTCTCTTAATACATCTTTTGAAAAATAAGGGGTTATGACGGTCTTCTCAAACTCAAGAAAATATTTATTGAGAATTGATTCCTTTTTATATATTATATAACCGGATTGGGCAATGCACTGTTTGTTTATAAAAAATATATCCCCTTCAAATATATCCTCTGTTTTAAAATCAGATAAAGATGCATTATCTTCACCAAACATGGTTCGAAAAATTAAATTCGGCCCTTTTCTGACACACTGCACTACTGAAAATACGCTATTATTTGACATATCCATAATCGTTCCCATTTTTTTATTTGATAATCTGAAGATGAATATTTATATTTATCAACTACTTTTAATTATTATACAATTAAGATATGAAACTTCCATCAGGATTGCAATACCAGTTCAAAAGTAGCAGATATTGTGTTTTTATTTCTCTTCAGCGAAGAGCAGTTTTATCTTCAGCCTATGAGCTTATACGATAGCCGGATTTAAAACTAATTTTAAGAATTGACATTAATAAACAGTATAATATTTTAGTGAAGTCTGATCTGGAAAGTCATATAAATAAAAAATGCTGTATTCAACAACTATACATTCATTTGTATAATTCGTGTTTTTATGGCCTCCAGTATTATTATAAAACCTCTATCATAATAATTTCAAATGCAGTGGTGATAAATGGAACTTCTTAAAAAGAGAATTTTAAAAGATGGGGAAATAATCACTGATCAGATTTTAAAGGTCGATTCTTTTCTGAATCATCAGATAGATCCCTCTCTAATAGAAGAGATATCATCTGCCTTCACGTATAGATTTTCTGATCAGAAATTCAATAAAATACTTACAGTTGAATCATCCGGAATTGCCCCGGCAGTAATGACCGGCTTTAAACTCTCTATCCCTGTAGTTTTTGCTAAAAAAAATAAACCTTCAACAATGATTGAGAACGCTTATACAGCGACAGTACATTCATATACAAAAAATAGCGATTACGAAATATCAGTCTCTTCTAAATTTATAAAGAGAAGGGATTATATTTTAATCATTGATGATTTCCTTGCCAACGGAAGTGCTGCACGTGCTCTTATCAGCATTGCAGAACAGGGTGGAGCGAAAGTCGGTGGTATAGGAATAGTAATAGAGAAAGGTTTTCAGAATGGAGGTAAACTCCTAAGAGAGATGGGTTACAGGATAGAGTCTCTTGCGAGAATTGAGAGCATGTCAGAAAATAAAATACAATTCAAAGATTAACAATCTGATGTACTGCTGATATTTAAAAACCGCTGTATTTTACGCGCACGTAAAACGTACGCTGGCCAGGGGGCTGTTTGAACCCGATTCATGCAGCCCCCTGACCACTCAGATCTGAGAACAATATACTTGAGCGGTTAAAATTTGTACTTAAAATATTTACGATAAAAAAAAGTAGAGGTTAAAATTACATGAAAAAGTTTACATTATTTTCAGTTCTTGTTTTATCTGCATTGATAGCATTCAGCGGCTGCGGGAAAAAAGATAAAACAACAATCGATGGGAAAGAAGTTGTTATGGGTTTTATTTATGTAGGGCCTATAGGTGACGGCGGCTGGACTTACGCACACGAGCAGGGAAGAAAAGCGGTTGAAAAAGAAACGGGAATTAGAACTATATTTAAAGAGACTGTTCCTGAAGGTGCGGAAGTTAAAGATGTAATCAGAAGCATGATTGATCAGGGAGCAACAATTATCGCAGCAACAAGTTTCGGTTACATGGACTATGTAGCGGAGATGGCAAAAGAATATCCAAACATTAAATTCCTTCATTGTTCAGGATATAAAATGGGAGAGAACCTCTCTACATATTTCGGAAGAATCGAGCAGCCGAGATATCTTTCAGGTATTGTTGCGGGGATGAAAACAAAGACTAACAAAATCGGATATGTAGCGGCTTTTGAAATACCTGAAGTTGTTAGGGGAATAAATGCATTTACACTTGGAGTAAGATCAGTTAATCCTAAAGCTGAAGTTCATGTAAGATGGACTCATACATGGTATGACCCGGCTAAAGAGAAAGAGGCTGCAAAAGCTCTTCTTGATGAAAAGTGTGACGTTATAGCACAGCATCAGGATACAGCCGGTCCTCAGCAGGCAGCTGAAGAACGTGGAGTATTCTCTGTAGGCTACAACTCTGACATGGCTAAAATGGCTCCAAAAGCATACATGACTGCTCCTGTGTGGAATTGGGGCCCATATTATGTTGGTGAGGTTAAAAAAGTTCTGGCAGGTACATGGAAAGCAGCTGACTACTGGGGCGGTATGAAAGACGATATAGTTCAGCTCGCTCCTCTTACAGCAAATGCTCCTGACGGCGCCGAAATAAAAGTAAATGATATTAAAAAGAAAATTCTTAATGGATCTTTTGATGTATTTTCAGGTCCGATAAAAGATCAGAAAGGTGCGGTAAAAGTCGCGGCCGGTTCTGCTCTTGCAGATAAAGATCAACTTTCATGCGACTGGTTTGTTGAAGGGGTTGTTGGTAAAACTAAAAAATAAACAATTCTCTTTTCATAGTTTAAAACTGTAACTCATAATTAAGTGACGTAATTTTACTATGTTTAGCACTTACTTGTGAATTATTTCCCCGCCGCCATTGGTGGCGGGATTGATGACTACTTAAAACTTAAGTCTTTAACCATGACAAGAAGAGTTATCAAGACCAATGTCCTTATAAAAAACCGGCATAAAAATATATGTTTATGCCGGTTTTTTTATTTACAATCTGCATAAACATAAAATTCTGTTTATATCAGCATAAAACTATTATATAAGAGGCAACCATCATTAACGGCAAGACAGCAGTAAAAATGGTTAATATCTCGAAATCTTTCGGAGAGATAAAAGCCAACGATAATATAACATTCAGTGTTAATTATGGCGAAATTTATGCATTACTTGGTGAAAACGGCGCAGGAAAAAGCACACTGGTGAATATGCTATCCGGAGTGTATACACCCGATTCGGGTGAAATCTATGTGCACGATAAAAAATTGAGATTTTCATCACCCGGCGATTCAATCGGTTCAGGTATAGGAATGATTCATCAGCACTTCAAGTTAGTAGAAGTTATGACTGCCGCGGAGAATATTATAATCGGACAGAAACGTTCATTTATTATTCGTCGTAAAAAACTGAAAAAAACAATTAATTCAATTTCTGAAAAGTACGGATTTAAAACTGATCCCGATAAATATATTTATGACATGGCAGTTGGAGAGAAACAGAGTGTTGAAATACTCAAAGTTCTCTACCGAGGAGCCGACATACTAATACTTGATGAACCTACTGCAGTTCTTACACCGCAGGAGACGGAGAAACTTTTTAATATACTGCGTAAAATGAAAGAACAGGGATGCGCTGTAATAATAATTACACATAAGCTTCAGGAAGTTATGGAGATAAGCGACAGAGTTACAGTTCTCCGTAGAGGTGAAGTTGCAGGAACTGTAAACACCAGTGAAACCAATCCGAAAGAACTGACAGCCATGATGGTCGGTAAAGCTGTTGATCTCTCAATTGACCGCCCTGCTATTTTAAAAGATGAAGTAATGCTTGAAATAAAAGACCTCTCACTCATAGACCGTGACGGAATTAAAAAACTTAATAGAGTGTCATTTAACGTTAAGGCCGGAGAGATTCTTGGTATCGCCGGTGTCGCGGGGAGCGGGCAGAAGGAACTTTGTGAAAGCATTCAGGGCCTTGAAAGACGAAAGCGTGGCGAGATATTATTCAGGGGGGAGGATATTGCGCGCCTCACCCCGCGTGCAATATTTGAACGAGGTCTGCGTATAAGCTTTATTCCGGAAGACCGCCTGGGGATGGGACTTGTACCGACTATGGATATAGTCGACAATGTTATAATGAAAGACTACTATCTGCAGAAAAGTCTATTCCTCGACAGAGAACCGGCCCGGGAGAGAGCGGAACATATTGTTAAGATGCTCAATGTTCACACCCCGGGAATATATCACCCGGTAAATCAGCTTTCCGGCGGTAACATACAGAAAGTTCTGCTTGGCCGTGAGATTGATGCCAACCCGGATTTTCTTGTAACAGCATACCCTACACGTGGACTCGACATAGGTTCTTCACACCTTATTTACGATGAACTGAACAGGCAGAAGATGAAAGGTGTTGGAGTTATTTATGTAGGAGAAGATCTTAATGTTCTTCTAAGTCTATGCGACCGTATAATGGTTCTCTTTGAGGGAAAAGTAATAGGAACTGTAGATGCCTCCACTGCAACAAAAGAAGATATCGGATTTATGATGCTTGGAGGTAAAGAATGTTAAGAATGTCCGCAAGAACAGACTGCTCAAGAAATGAAGCAATCATAATCAGAACATCCGCTATTCTGCTGGCACTAACCGCGGTTGCGGTTTTTATAATACTGCTAGGTCACAACCCCTTTTCAGTTTACATATCAATGATTGAAGGCGCATTCGGTTCCGGATACCGTATAACAGAAACGATACGAAAAGCAATCCCGCTGATAATTGCGTCTCTTGGAATTTCTCTTGCGTTCAGACTCAAATTCTGGAATATCGGTGCCGAAGGACAGATAATGATGGGAGCATTCGGTGCTACTTTCTTTGCTCTGAATTTTCAGAATCTTCCGTCAATCATACTGCTTCCATTGATGGGACTCTCGTCAATTATATGCGGAGGGATATGGGGAGCAATACCTGCATACTTTCGCGCGAAATTCCGTACAAACGAAACAATTTTTACACTTATGATGAATTATATAGCGCTCAAGTGGCTTACATATCTTCAGTACGGCCCATGGAAAGATCCCGGCGCACTTGGTTTTCCGAAGATACCCGGTTTCACAGAAAACGCGGTACTCCCTGCTTTTTTCGGTCTTCATATCGGCTGGATAATTGCGGTTGTACTTATTGTTATCATGCATATATTCGTTAATCATACTAAACGCGGTTACGAAATAAACGTTGTCGGAGAGAGTGAGAACACAGGCCGCTACGCAGGCATGAATGTTAAGTTCATTATCATATATACAATTTTTCTTTCCGGCGGATTGTGCGGACTTGCAGGTATGATAGAAGTCTCAGGTGTAAACAAAACATTGTCGGTTGAAATAACACGCGGTGTCGGATATACGGCAATCATAACCAGCTGGCTCTCATCCCTCCGTGCGCCGGTTATCGCAATCGTATGTATTCTTTTTGCTGCAATGATTCAAGGGGGAACATTTATACAGATGGCGTTTCAAATACCTCAATCAGCGGCACAGATACTCCAGGGGATGATATTATTTTTTATACTTGGAAGTGAATTTTTTATCAAATATAAAATTTCAATAATTAATGATAATAAAACGGAGAAGGAGCTGTAATGGATATATCATTTTTCGCAGCTGCAGTTGTTGCAGGGACTCCACTTCTCTACGCTATACTCGGAGAGCTGATAACAGAAAAATCAGGACAGCTTAATCTGGGAGTAGAAGGGATGATGCTCATGGGTGCTGTCATCGGTTTTAAAATGGCAATAATTTCAGGAAATCCTTACCTTGCACTGCTCGGCGCAATGGCAGCCGGAGGATTCGGAGCTCTTATATACGCAGTACTCACTGTAACATTCAGAGCAAATCAGGTAGTGTCGGGTCTGACATTAACAATATTCGGCACAGGTTTTGCGAGTTTTATGGGCCAGGGGCTCATGGGAGAGACTGTTCCTCCAGGCATGAAACTTTTCTTCGCTGACTTTAAAATTCCTTTTCTTGGTGACATCCCTATCCTTGGACAGATATTTTTCAACCAGGGAATACTCGTCTATTCAGGATACCTGCTTACAATAATTGCAGGACTTTACATTTACAGAACGCAGATCGGTCTAAACCTCCGTGCTGTTGGCGAAAATACTGCAGCAGCTGATGCTGCCGGAATAAACGTATCTTTATATAAGTATATTCACGTTGTAATAGGTGGAGTACTTTGCGGTCTTGCCGGAGCATATCTTTCACTTGTATACATTCCGTCATGGCAGGAGAATGTAACAGCCGGAAGAGGCTGGATTGCAGTAGCTCTTGTAATATTCTGCAAATGGAACCCCTACAGAGTAATGATGGGGGCTTTCCTGTTCGGAGGGCTGGATATCATAGGTTTCAGAATCCAGAAATTTGATATTCATATCTCCCAATATATAATTGATCTACTCCCCTACATCGTAACGATTGTAATACTAATTCTTGTTTCAATAAGGAAATCGCACTCCGGTTCTGCTCCTGCAAGCCTTGGTGTTTCATACTTTAGAGAAGAGAGATAATAATATAAAATGGTTAAATACTTTCTCATATATCTTTTAATGGCATTTGTTGCTGGTGCGACAGTTCCGCTTCAGGCAGGGATTAATTCGCGCTTAAGCTTTTTCAGCGGATCTCCTGTTATGGCCTCTATCATCTCATTCCTTACGGGGAGCGTTACCCTTATAGTATTCGCGCTGATATCAAGAACTCCCCTCCCCGCTGCCGGAGCTTTTTCCGGTGCACCTTGGTGGATCTGGACGGGTGGAATTTTCGGCGCTTTCTATGTTGCCTCATGCGTAATACTCGCGAACAAAGTCGGCGCTGTATCCATGCTTGCTCTTATAATGGCTGGACAGATGATTACATCCCTCATACTCGACCACTACGGGCTGGCCGGATATAAGATTCAGCCGATAAACATTTATAAGATTGCCGGAATACTCCTGATAATTTCAGGTGTATTCCTTATCCGATTCTCCTGAGGTTTTTATGCGATACGAAGGTAATATATTCAGACCATTTAGCGAGGCAGACAGCTATCTCCTTCAATGTACTGTTGGATGTTCACACAACAAATGCACTTTCTGCGGGATGTACAAAGATAAAAAATATAAAATCAGATCTCTCGAAGATATAAAAGAGGATATTAAACTTGCTAAAGCTCATTATGGCAATGTTGAGAAAGTTTTCCTCTGCGATGGAGATGCCATTGATATTGAAACTGATATACTTCTTGAAATACTTGCAGAGCTTAAAAAAACATTCCCATCACTCCGTCATGTTGGAACTTACGTCGGCCCTGGAAGTGTCCTGAGAAAAAGCATCTCAGAACTCTCTGCATTAAGAGCCGCCGGTTTAGCCAAAGCATATCTTGGAGTTGAAACAGGCGACGACAGACTTCTCCGCGAGATAAACAAGGGTGTCGGGTATGAAGAGATGCTTCAGGCGGGACTGAATTTAAACAATGCCGGTTTTAATCTCTCCTCCATGGTACTTCTTGGTCTTGCCGGCAAAGGTGAAAGATCAAGGGAGCACGCACTCGCCACGGCAAAAATCACCAATGAGATGAAGCCTAAATATCTCGCAGCGTTAACTGTCACGCCTGTACCTGGAACTATTCTGTTTAACCAGATGCAGAAGGGTGAATTTCAATTACTTGACCCGTTTGAAACTCTTGAAGAGATGAAAATTATTTTTGAAAATATAACTATAGATGATTTAAAATTCGTTGGAGTACACGCTTCGAATTATCTCCCTGTAAACGGAACTCTTCAGCGCGACAAACAGAAAATGCTCGATACAGTAAATCATGTACTGGAAACGCGGGATGAGAAACTGATAAAATCTGACAAAATGAGAGGATTATAAACTCTACCTGTCGAGAAGTCCGGCGTAATAGGGAACTTTTTTTATTACAATCTCTTCGCCGGTACTTTTAAGTTTTATAAAATCTTCAGCAAGTTCAAAATCTTCATCCACAGGACGATATTTGCAGTAAGTAGTTTCGTTTCTAACGGGAAACTTTTCATCAAAGGCATTCTCGAAGAAAATTTTCAGTTCATTCAGTTTAATCGAATACTGCCGGGGAGTACCAACCATCATCACAAGCTTCGTTGCAGGAGATTTATCACCATTTCTGGTTTCAAGAAGAATAGCAACTTTACCGTTATTCTTAGCGGCTATTGCCTCGTACTCTTTGATCCCTTTCGCTCTGAAAAATCCCATTGTAAATCCCCTTTGAAACAGATATAATTTAATCTAATGAACAGGTTAAGTTCTACTGTTTTTTTAACAACAAAAAAATTTTTGAAAAGAATTTGAACGGATTGAAAAACTGTAAAATTTTTATCTTTTTATGAAAAATTTTTAAATATTACAACTTTCCATCGTATATATATCATGAGCATAATTAATCAACAACAACTCGCCGCATCAAAACCTGATGGCGGAATTAACCTGGTAATTGCCGGTGCCGGAACCGGCAAAACAAGCACAATGATTACAAAAATTCATAATATTCTTGAGCATCGAATTGTCAGGTCCGATCAAATCCTTATACTTACATTCAGCAAAAAAGCTGCACTTGAAATTAAAGAGAGATTATCCGGAAAGCTTAACACCGATTGTGAACCGGGCTTCGCCGGAACTTTTCACTCATTCTCACTTAAACTTCTTAAGGATCAGAAAGAAGAATATCTAAAACACCGGAAAATAGAATCCTTCCCTACTGTTATAGGAAAAGACGAAAAAGAAAGTATCATGAAAGAACTGATAATGGAGAAGCCTGAAAGATTCCTGGGGCTTCCGGCAAATACTGTGATTAAACTGGCAGAAAATATTGATCATCTTGATAAAAATATACTTCAGAAACTTAAATCGGGTCCCCTATTCACTGAAATAATTGATATCATAAGTAAATTTGAGAACTATAAAAAAGAGAAACTGCTCCTTGAGTTCGAAGATATGATAAATCACAGCACTGAACTTCTCGAAACATATCCTCATGTGAGGACTAAGATAACATCAATGTACAGGTATATATTTGTCGATGAATTTCAGGATACATCCGAAAACAATTTCCGTCTGCTTTCACTTCTTCTTCCAGAAAATAACCGAAACTTATTCATGGTTGGCGATGACTTCCAGAGTATTTACAAATTCCGCCACAGCCGTGTTGAATATATTATCAACGCAAAAAAATTTTTCCCCGGTATTATAATTCACAAACTTACGGTCAACTACAGATCCCATAAAGAGATCATTACAATATCAAACCGCTTCATTAATCTTAATAAATTCCGGACTTCAAAAAAAATAACATCTTATCATGGAAAAGGAGGAAAAGTTAAATTGTATAATATTGAAGATATGGAAAACGAAGCTCAAGTCCTTCTTCGAATTATCAGCAGAGTTCCTGAAAAATTTTCCATAGCTGTACTCTACCGTAATAACTACCAGGGTTCATATCTTAAAAGTAAAATGGAATCCGATAACTCCGGGAGAGAAATAACGTTTATGACAATGCATGGATCGAAGGGTCTGGAATTTGATGCTGTTATAATTGCAGGGATATCGGATAAAATTATTCCCGATAAAACTTCGGATATTGAAGAGGAGCGACGACTTTTTTATGTGGCATTAACAAGGGCAAAAAAAGAACTTCATCTTTTATATTATAAAAATGGACCGGAGGAACTGCCCCGGTTTATAAAAGAGATAGGATACAAAAAGAATTAAAACCACCCCCTATCTCTAATTATCGGGAGAATAATAACACTCACGCCACAGCGTCAATTTTCTGTCCTTTACTTTCATCAACAGAACGCCCTCTCTCCGGTTCACGAGTCTGATCTGTTGGGATCTGCTCATTCTTTGGAGTGTATTCCGGCGAAAATTGTGTTGTAACGATATCCGAGCCTGAAATATTTTGAACAGCCATACTACACCTCCCATTCCTTATATAATATAATAAAAATATGTTCTAAATCAAATAAAAAATTTTAAAATATGTTTTACAAGTGATGTCACGATAACTGAGAAGACTGCAGAAACAGCAATAATTTCGATATCCCACAACTTAGCAGAAGGATTCCGCTTTTGCAGAAATCGCAATACAGCCCTTGATATAACAGCATATGATATCAGGAATACTCCGGACTTTAATAGTATCATAAAAAAATCATTCATAATCTTTGCAGTAAAAAATCCAGGTGCTCATTAGAGCAATCGTGATTAAGTATCATAGATTTTTCTATCTCTCTTTTTAAAAATCGTATCCGCAAAGATGTGGAGTTGATTTCTTTTGTAAAGAGATCATCTGGTGAATCTGATATGTCATTTATTATATTTAGCTCACCGGGCATATTGCATTCAGCTCTCTGAGGTTTTACTACTCTAACATAGAATAAATTTTTAAGTCAAGGAATTAAAGACTCTTTTTTAAAATATCATCATTAATAATTAAAAAAAGTAAAAAACAGTTGACCCGTATGAACTTTGTTGCATACATATTATTAACTTTTTTTAATATGAAAATTCAATTCTCTTCGCCATGGAAAACGCTAAGAATTATAATCCTTTATTTTATACTACAATACATATTAAGGAATTAGCATTAAAAAAAATACCGGAGAATACAATGACACACTTAAATGAAATACTGAACACAAAATATCCGATAATCCAGGGACCGATAGGCGCGATGAATAGTCCCGAACTCATTGCGGCAATCAGCAATGCCGGAGGATATGGTATGCTCGCTTTAGGATTCTCTTCAAATTTAGAAGAAATCAAGCGCCTTATACTTGAAGTTAAAAAACTCACAGACAAACCATTCGGCGCGAATATAATGATCATCAATCCCCTCAATGAACAAATTCTGCCTCTCCTGGCCGAATCGGGGATCAAGACTGTGACAACATCAGTAGGATTCCCCGGCAAAATATACCCCATGCTCCACGACCTGGAGATGAAGGGGCTCCACGTGCTTCTCTCCGTAAAACACGCTGTTAGCGCGGAGAGAGCTGGCGCTGACGGAATCATTGCCGCCGGCGCTGAAGCTGGCGGATTACGCTCTACCGGATCGGAATCTTCAACTATGATTCTTGTGCCCATGATTGCTGACAGTGTAAATATACCAGTAGTAGCTGCGGGAGGAATTGCCGATTCAAGAGGCTACAGAGCTGCTCTCGCTCTTGGCGCCCAGGGAGTACAGATTGGGACAAGATTCCTTGCATGTACAGAGAGTCCCGCTCAACAGAGATGGAAAGACCAGATAATAAACTGCGAAGATGGCGGGACAGATCTCCTCCCCGTCGATTATCTCATGATGAGAGCAATCATAACACCCGAATTAAGAGAGAAACTCAATTCACCGGACTTTGATATAAAAAAAGAATTCAAACTTGCTAATGCCTCTAAAGCATGGGAATCGGCCGACTTCGACCTTGTACCAGCAGGTGCCGGACAGGTGAGCGCTCTAATACACGATATAAAACCGGTTAAAATTATAATCGAAGAAATGGTAAAATAAAACCGATGCATAAAGCTGAAACTATAAAAAATGAATTAAATAAAATTGCCGATAAAGAAAAGGCAATACACCTGTCACGTTTCTTCAAGACAGGTAAAGGTGAGTACGGAGAGGGTGACATCTTTATCGGCATAACAGTGCCCGACCAGCGCAAAATTGCTAAACTTTTCTCCGGTACCGCTCTCTCCGAAATTGGCATGCTCCTAGATGACCCCGTACATGAATTCAGGCTCACAGCTCTTCTTATCCTAATAGAGATGTATAAAAAAGGTGATGAGAAAGAACAGGAAAAAATAGTGAAATTCTACCTTAGTAAAACTTCGCGTATAAACAACTGGGATCTTGTAGATTTATCAGCACCGCAGATAATCGGGCATTTTTATTATGGTAAGAACAAAGATAAATTATATCAGCTTATTAAAAGCAACAACCTATGGGAACAGAGAATAGCGGTTGTAAGCACATACTATTTCATAAAGAAAAACGACTTCAATGAAATTCTGTCTTTTTCAGAGAATCTTCTTGAACATAAACACGATCTTATACATAAAGCAACGGGGTGGATGCTGCGCGAAGCTGGGAAAAAGAATCTGAATGTTCTGAGAAATTTTCTTGATAAATATCATAAAGTTATGCCAAGAACTATGCTCAGATATTCCATTGAGAAACTTGATAATTCCGAAAGACATAAATACATGCTAAAATAGCGATTTAAATAACTTCTCAAAAACCATTAGTAAAATTGCTTTCCGCCGCACCGAAGGCACGGCGAGGATAAAATTCCACTAGATTATGAGCCATTTCTTAATTAATAATTGCTGATTTTCCCGTAATATTACGAATTAATATTGACATTAATACATGAAATGATAAAAATAATTAAATTTAAGATTCTTAAAGGGGTACTTAATGGATAAGGCAATCATAGATTTCATGAGAGAATATCATCTTCTCGTTAGAAACACCATCGTAATCGCCAGCATAATAATTGCATTCGTATCAGTCTCCGGCTGTATCAGATTCGGTATCGCTATTTATAGAAGAAAGAAAGGAACATATCCCCCTGCAACAAGCCAGATGGAACATTGATTCCGGTTTATCAAGAGTAGATTTGTTAAAAAAATCAATCACATTCATATTTTTGATCACAATCTTTTCAGTTTTAAGAATAAATGTGCTCAGTAAAGAAACAGGAATCTATGCGATTCCTGTTTTTGATTATGTTACCGGCCGTTTTGATCCCTCTACGCAAATAGATTTTATCAATATAAAAAAAACACCTATTCCATGTTCCGGGGATATGTATCTGCGCATGCAAGCAGCTGGCGCATGGCTGCTTCTTATTACTGATTTTAAAAAAGAATATCCCAAAATTAAGATTATTATTCGGAGCGCGACACGGAATTTCAATTCCCAGAAATCGATATGGGAGGGGAAATGGAATGGGAAAAGACCAACAACTGGCGTAAAAGATATAACGAAAATTAGCGACCCTATAATCAGAGCTCGTATAATTCTTGATTACTCATCCATGCCCGGAACATCGCGTCACCACTGGGGGACTGATTTTGACATAAATATTCTTAACAATGAATATTACAAAAAGGGTGATGGCGAAATTATATATCAATGGCTTAAAATGAATGCATCAAATTACGGATTTGGTCAGCCCTACACCGAGGGACGCGATGATGGATACAAAGAGGAAAAATGGCACTGGTCATACCTTCCTCTTTCAATACAATATTTAAATGAATGGAATAAAGCTTACAATGAAAATCCCGATCAGTTTACACGTGCTGGTCTTTTTTCAGGATCAGAAAAAGCAGGACAACTTTCACCGATATATGTAAACTCGATCAATCCGGATTGTAAATGAAAATTTTCGCTGTTTACCTCTGCGACTACAAAGATCGCAATGACTACTACCTCTCTCTTATGCCTTACGGAATAACCACCATAGCATCATACCTGGAGCAGGAGGGGCATGAAGTTACTCTTGCCAATCTTTCTTCATTCGGCTATTTAAAAGCTGTGGAATTAACTATCGCCGAAAAACCCCATGCTGTTGCTGTTTCCATCTTTTCATTTAACAGAACAGAATCTTTTAAATATATACGCGAATTAAAAAAAAGAAATAAAAATATTGTAATAGTAGCCGGAGGTCAGCACCCGACATTTCTTGCTGACCAAATAATGTCTCACTACCCCGAAATAGATTTTCTGGTCAAAGGAGAAGGCGAATATTCCATAAAAAAACTTATAGATAAATCATTCAAACATCAAGAAAGAGTAATATCATCTGAAAGAATTACAGATCTCGATTCTATTAAATTCCCTTCACTTTTCAACGGTAAAACAATTAATGTAAATCCTAATGAACAATTCAAATATATTATAACTTCACGGGGATGCCCATCAAGCTGCACATATTGCTCATCCCCGAATTTCTGGAATAAAAAAGTCACTTACCGGAGTGCTGAAAACATTGTAAGCGAGCTTAAACATATTAATAAAAAATTCGGTATTATATATTTTTCAATAAGAGATGATAATTTTACCCTAAACAAAAAACGTGTACTCGAATTCTGCCGTCTGCTTGATGAGAGCAAGTTATACATGATGTGGAACTGCCAGGCAAGAGTCGACACAATAGATGAAGAGATGCTCTCCGCGATGAAAAGATCCGGGCTTGAACATATACAATTCGGAGTTGAATCAGGCTCTGAAAAAATACTAAAACTTTATGATAAGCATATAACTCCCGGTAAAATTATAAAAGCATCAGCTATTACCCGGAAAGTCGGAGTCTATCTATCTTTCTATTTAATGACAGGTATGACAGGTGAAACCCCCGACGATATTGAAGATACAAAAAAGCTTGTTCAGCAGACAAAGCCCCATGACGTTATCGTCTCACCTGTAGCATATTATCCCGGAACAAAAATTTACACCAGTTCCATGAAAATGGGTAACATCAGCGACAACATCTGGTTTAATTCCGAGGAAAACGGACTCTACCTGAATAAGCAGAGTATTAATGAAATGAATATAAAAAGTATTCTCAACTTCTCCAACAAAATTTCTGCAAATTCGGAATATAATAAAAATGATTTCCATACACATCGTCAGACAACAGGTGACAAGTGCTGGATGAATTATATAATAGAAGGTGATCATTATTGTGACAAATCCGATATCAAAAAAGCATCACTTCAATATCTTAAATTGATTGAAAAATACCCTGATAACATTTGGGGATATCTTAGAATGGCTGAAGTTTTATCCGCTGAATCAGATATCCGCGCAATAGAATACTTCATTAAAGCATCAAAAATAGTCCCTTCATATTACGGTTCATGGATGAGACTTGCCCAAATAGAATACATATCTGGTAAACATTCTGATGCTAAAGCTTTAATATCAAAAGCCTTGGAACTTAATCCGTTTGAACCTGAGCTGATAAAGCTCGCCGGATTAATAAATAAGAAAAAATAGTTAAAATTCTAAAAATAGACCTCTTATTTAATTCAAGAATTTCTTTTTAGCCTTGACTGCATAAATGTAATTACATTATTCTATAAATTCTGATCGTAATAAAATAATATAATATTTATTTTCTTACGATAACAAACTTAACACTATTTGATTTTAACTAAATTAATAATATGACAATAACCGAAAACTATAACAGAATAAAAAATGAAATAATTGAAACCGCTCTTAAGTGCGGACGAAATCCCGATGATATAAAAATAATATG
>JBBRFT010000002.1:0-55408 GCA_038241375.1 Spirochaetota bacterium | reverse complement strand
AAATTCTGATCAAATATATTGGGAGAGTCTATTATTGAGTAATACTGCTCTTTACTGTCTATAAGAAAATTAATTATCTCTTTTTCCTGTGCGACGTAAAGCTGTCTTCCTGAAATCGGGAGTTTATTGTTGTTAACAAATTTAGAAGTTATATTATCAATCAAAACAGAATTATTATAAAATCCGAATATGGGGTTCCGGAAAAATTTTTGATTGCTGTCTATTATAAGCACTCTGGATTCTTCTTCAATGAAAAGAGAGGTTACTGCAGCAGCTCTTTTTAAATTACGTATAGTACTTTCAGAAAGATTAAAAATTGTAAAGCCTGAGTTTTTTATCTCTCCCCGTTCACTTACATAGGGAAGATTGAAATTGGTATTCCGCAATATTTCAAAATTTGAAATATTATTTACAAATGAATTATTATTAAAAGGAATTTTAAAATACAAATGCATAAATATTAATGCGGGAATAAATGACAGAGAGAATAAGAAGTAAAATAGTTTTTTACCTGCTCCCAAATTAGAATTAAACAGATATAATCCTGGAATTATTATATTAAGAGCAGTTATTATATAAAGTATTAAAAAGAAAAAAATATTAGTGTAACTTACCATTGATGCAGCTATTATAATAGGTATGGGGAGTATGAAAAGAGAAAAGCTTATTATCCGGAATCTTTTTTCATGTTTATAATTAAAAGTGATATTTAATATAGTCTGTTTTATTGAAAAACCGAATATCATTGAAGGGAGGACCAGAAAACAAAATCCTTCCAGCGGATGTATCCTGTTTTCATAATTGTACAGAAAAAACAGATATGATAAAAAAAATATAGGGAAGAGCATTTCACTGAAAACATGCCAGGATGAAAACTTTTTAAATCTTCCAAGTATTATTCCCGCTGTCATTGATAAAAGCATAACTGATGTGTATATAAAATTATGGTAATAAATATTACCGAAGAATTTGCTGAATACTATAAGTCCCAGGAAAAGATAGATTGTGATGTAGGAAAAATTAGTATAGGTATAGAACAGATCATCTCTGTAAACTTCAGTTTTAGTTTCTATGTGATCATCATCGGGATAGTGCTGTGCAATTAATGCTTCCGGGATAAACGGTATATTTAAAAATATTAGAAGAACAACCAATAGAGATGCCGATGTAATACTAATATATGCAAGATAGGGGGTATCGGGATATAGAATATGCGATATAAGTGAACCGGCTATCCCTGCTGATATGGATGTAAAGAGTATGGCTATATATTGTGATAACAGGTTTTTTTCGTCTATGAAGTCACCGGTTGAAACTTTTAAAAAATAACAATTTATTAATCCTCCAAAAAAAGCCGGTACTATAATCATCAGTGAAGCTAAATATCTTGAATAAATATAAAGATTGAAATCTGAAAAACTCTCTCCTAATATTACAGTTTTAAAAAAATAAAAGACTACTGATAGCATGAGGATCAAAGTGGCAGCAATATTAATTGCTTTATAATTCTTAATGGCTGTGAAAACAGCTTTTCCGATGATACTTCCTGTAAGGAAAGATATTAGAGCTATAAATACAATTATCCTGATAATCGGGTAATAAGGTAAAAATTGTTTGTAGATTAATATTGAATGTGATACAATAGATGTAATAATAATAAAAGTAAGAAAAAGAGCAGAAAGGATCATCCATCTTCGAGATATATCGGGATAACTGAATTGTTTAAAATGGCTCATCTGTAGAGACTCCTCTCTAGTCTTTATTATGAAGAAAAAAAATGATTCTTATTATAAATTCGGTTGTGTATGAAGAAATTTTTATAATTTATATATTTTAATTAAAAAAGCAAAGAATGATTTTTACAACCAATTTTTTCCGATAATTATTTATAGGGAAAAAAGATTTTATCTAAAGGTGTTCATTTATATAGTATATAATTATCTGAATTTTGTCCAGAAATTATGGTCTATTTTATTATTAGATTAAATTATCTTTTTTAGCGGGATTTTTTACAATGAAAAAAAATAAACTTTGTTTTGTTTTTATTACAGCATTAGTCTCTGCAGTTTATGCTCAAGCAGAGGGTGATTATGTCGCACTGTTCAATAATAAAGAATATGTTAAATCATATAATATAATTTTATTAAAGCTGAATGAAATTTATCGTAAAAGAGTCGAAGATCGTAAAATACCTACAGGATATATTGCGCTTAGTAATGTCGGAGAGGATTCTGACCTTTTAACTCTTTTTAGACAGAGGAAAGAAAAAGGGTTTTTCATCGAGGAAAATCCGGAATTATCAGAACTTCACTTTTACGCGGGTAGATGTGCTGTACATCTTGATAAAAAAAGAGAGAGTCTTAATCAGTATGTTCAGGCTTTGAGATTCAGAAAACTTGAACAAACCAGGGATGACGTAATTTATTATGAGATTTCCGGGGTATTTAAATCATTTAATGAACCTGTTTATTTTAAAGGGTATATTGATGCGCTTGAGCAGGCATATTCTCTTAATCCTTCCAATCCTATTTACTCCTATGAAATAGGAGATGCGTTGTCCGTAACTAAAGAGAAGAAAAAATCAATTTTTCATCTGAAACGATATCTTGATAATACTGACGATGAAGTTAAACCTGAGGTTTATCTTAAGCTGGGTGGGTTATATGAAAGTATCGGGAAATATCTTGATACAGAGAAATATTATAATGAATACTTAAGACGTAAACCGGAAGATGCGGAGATCTTATTTGCCCTTGGTTATATTTCATATTCGAAAACCGGAAATTATATTCTAGCCGAATCATCTCTTCAGCGGGCTATTAAAATTCTCAAAGAGAGTGATATTTATCGAAGATCAAAATCTTATGAATATCTTGGTGATATGGCATATAATAATTTAAAGTATGATAAAGCTCTTCTCTTTTATAATGAATGTATTAATTTTCAATCAAAGATTCTGGTGTTGATTAAGAATAAAAACAATCAAAGAGAAAATCTCACTCTTGAAATTAATAAATTGAAAGAAGCACTGATAAACAATAAAGAGTTTGAAAAATATGAAGACTATGAAATTTTGATAGATGATAGAAATAAAATTGATAAAGAACTTGAGACACTTCAACTTGAGTTTAATAAGCTTCAGCCGGGCAGAATCAGATGGTTTATGGCTGTTTCGTATGAGAAAATTGAAAAATACAATGAGGCTATCTTATATTACAGGGAATCTATCCGGTATAATTATAATACGAATTCAGCAAGAGATATGATAGTAAAATTACAGTTGAAAATTAAAAGGGGTTATTAGTATATTGCAAAACATACTTGAAAATCAGGATTTCTGTAAATTTTTTTGTTCCTCACCTTTATTCATTGTAAACGAAGCTGATTAAATAGCGGAAATATCTGATTTCAGTATAAAATGAAAAGTTTTTTATGTAAGAGGTTTTTATGTCAGGACATAGTAAATGGTCTACAATTAAAAGAAAAAAAGGTGTTACCGATGCAAAGCGTGGCGCTCTTTTTACAAAGCTTATTAGAGAGATTACTGTTGCTGCAAGAGCTGGGGGAGAGGATCTTGATTCTAATCCGCGTCTGCGTACTGCAGTTTTAAAAGCTAAATCAAATAATATGCCTAATGATAATATTGATAGAGCTATTAAAAAAGGTCTCGGAAATGTTGAAGGTGTTGTATATGAAGAGATCCGATATGAAGGTTATGGACCTGGTGGTGTTGCCATTATGGTTGATTGTATTACTGATAACAAAAACCGTACAACTCCTGAGATAAGATCTATTTTTGGAAAAAACGGCGGGAATCTTGGTGAAACCGGTTCAGTAAATTATCTTTTTGAGAAAAAAGGTATGCTGGTTATAGAATCTGAATCGATAACTGAAGATGAAGTTTTAGAAATGCTTCTTGATTTTGATGTTGAAGACGTTAAGACTGAAGAAGGCAATATAATTGTGATAACATCTCCTGATGGGTATCCGGCTGTGGCAGACTTTCTTGTAAAAGAAAATTATACCCTTCTTGAAAATCAGATTTCTTATGTTCCTAAAACGACGGTAGCTCTTGATGAAAAAAAGGCAGCTCAATGTCTGAAAATTATGGAACTTCTTGAAGAACAGGATGACGCTCAGGAAGTATATTCGAACTATGATATATCCGATGAGATAATGGCAAAACTTGGCGAGTAATCAGAAAATACTCGGGATTGATCCCGGCTATGATATAGTCGGCTGGTCAATTCTGAATGACAATTTAAAAGTAGAAAATTACGGTGTAATAAAAACATCCCCTGGTGAAGAGTTTGATGAAAGGCTCCTGGCTATACACAGGGGCCTTAATAATATTATCGAAGAGTTTAATCCGGACTGCGCTGCTGTTGAAAAAATATTTTTTCAGAAAAATGTCAAAACTGCAATTCCCGTAGCAAAAGCCGTTGGAGTTATTCTTCTCACTTTAAAACTTAAAGGGATTTGTTATACTGAATATTCTCCGACGGAGATAAAACACTCTGTAACCGGCTATGGAAAAGCTTCAAAGGATCAGATTTATTTTATGATGAAAAAGCTCCTAAAGCTTGATAGTATAGAAGGGCCCGATGATGCTGCCGATGCTCTTGCTATTGCAATCTGTCATCAGATAAGCGGTAAGAATATTTTAAAATAGTATTGCAGCAGGTGTTTTTTTCATGATTATTATTATACATTCAGAGGTTACGTTCAAAAAAATAATCCCCGCTTTCGCGGGGATGGTAGTGTCGAAGTATTAAAGCTCGTCTATTATCATGGATAACATCTCTTTTGCATCATTGATGTCATTCTGAAGCCTTTTTATTGATTCGATTCTGTTTTCACTTTTTGCTTTGTTGTATTTTTCAGTTAATAATTTTAACGTATTTGTTAATGCTTCTATCTGGCTGTCAACAGGTGAGAATCTTTCTGTAGTTGCAGATCCATATGCTGCAAATTCTGATTGCATTGTATCCAGGTCAACAATCTCCCCCCAGCTTGGGACATAAGAAGTTAAACCGAATTCGCTGCTTAGGAGCTTGCCGAAAAATTTTGCCGATTCTTCTTCGCCGTGTACTACAAAAACCTTTGCTTTCGGATTTTTATTTGTATCGAGCCATTTGAGAAGAGCATCTTTATCAGCATGAGCAGAAAAACCTCCAAGTGTATGGATCTGTGCTTTTACAGCGATATCCTCACCATAAATTCTAACCTGTTTTGCTCCATCAATAAGTCTTCTTCCCAGTGTACCCTCTGCCTGGAAACCTACAAAAATTATGCTCGATTCACTTTTATAAAGATTATTCTGAAGGTGATACTGTATACGGCCTGCTGTACACATTCCGCTTGCCGCGATAATGATCGCTCCTGTAATTTCCTGCAGAAGTTTTGATTCTTCAGATTTTCGTGTGAATTTAAGATTCGGAAAATCAAGAGGGTTATCTCCAGACATGATTATCTCCAGCATCTCTTCATCGAAACACTGCCTGTTTTCGCGAAATATTTCAGTAGCCGAAATAGCCAATGGAGAATCTATAAATACCGGTATACGGGGAAGTTCTCCGTTTTCAAATAGTCTGTGTAGAGTGAAAATTATCTCCTGTGTACGTTCAATTGCAAATGCGGGTATTATAATATTTCCTTTCTTGTTTATTGATGTTAGAAGAATATTTTTAAATTCTTCATAAGTATCTTCTCTGTTTTTATGAAGTCTGTCACCGTATGTGGATTCTATGAGAATAATATCAGCATCTTCAAGAGGTTCCGGATCTTTAATTATTGACTGATCTCTTGTTCCTATATCACCGGAAAAAACTACTTTTGTTTTTTTACCTTTTTCATCAATCCACATCTCAATAAAAGCTGAACCAAGAATATGACCAGCATCGCGGAACCTTACTTCGACTCTCGGATGAATCTGAACTATCTCTCCGTAATTTACCGGTACAAAATGGGTTAATGATTTTTCAGCATCTTCAGGAGTATATAGAGGTTCTACAGCCGGCCGGCCGAGTTTCTTATTCCGTTTATTTGTCCATTTAGTATCCATTTCCTGTATGTGAGCACTATCAGGAAGCATTATAGAACAGAGGTCAGCTGTTGCTTTTGTTGCATATATATTTCCGAAGAAACCTTCTTTCACCAGTTTGGGGATTAGACCACTGTGATCTATGTGGGCATGAGTGAGTAGCATACAGTCAATTTTTGGAGGATCGTAAATAAGGTGAAGCTGATTTCTCTGAACCAATTCCTGTTTTCCCTGAAACATTCCGCAGTCCACCATTATAGTAAAATCGTCATCTTTGATAATATATGAAGACCCGGTAACTGTTCTTGCTCCGCCTACAAATTCTATTTTCATTAATTCATACCTCAAATAAATTTATGTTTAATTTTGAATATACCATTATTAGATCAAATATAATTCTTTTTTGTTACGAAGGATAGCAGAAAAACTGGATTTATAAAAAAACCGGTCAATCTGACCGGTTTTAAATGAATATTGAATAAATTTAGTTTTAAGCTCTAAGTACATTTTTTAAAAAGCGCTGTGTTCTCTCTTTTTTCGGGTGGTTAAAAATTTCATCGGGAGTTCCCATCTCTATTACTTCTGCGTCATCCATGTAAACTACTTTTGTTGCCGCAGCTTTGGCGAAACCCATTTCGTGGGAAACAACAATCATGGTCATTCCTTCTTTGGCGAGATCGAGCATTACATCAAGAACCTCTTTAGTCATTTCCGGATCGAGGGCTGATGTTGGTTCATCGAAAAGTATTACCTTGGGATTCATGGCAAGCGCCCTGGCAATAGCTACACGCTGTTGTTGGCCTCCTGACAGCTGTTCAGGATATGCTTTTTCTTTATCAGAAAGACCGACTCTCTTAAGAAGAATACGGGCATTTTCTTCAGCTTCTTTAGGGTCAGTTTTTTTAACGATTCGTGGTGCCAATGTTATATTTTCAATTACCGTCAGGTGAGGAAAAAGATTGAATGACTGAAATACCATTCCGGTTTCTTCTCTTATCAGCCGGATATTGGCTTTAGGTCCTGTCACAAGATCTTCTTCAATCCATATATCTCCGCTGGAAACATTTTCAAGTCTGTTGATACATCTCAGTAGTGTACTCTTACCGCTTCCGGAAGATCCGATTATAAAAAAAACATCCCCCTTTTTTACTTCAAGGCTTACATTTTTAAGGGCGATGACATCATCAAAATTTTTGGACACATTTATTACTTTAACTCTGCTTGGCATCAGTTTTCATCCTCTCTTCCATTATTGCAACCAGTCTCGAAAAGAACAGGGTCAGAATTAAGTAAATTATTGCAATCATCGTGTATGTTTCAAAATAATCAAAAGATGTTGAAGCAAATTCTCTACCTCTCCGCAGAAGATCAGATACCGCGAGAATCGAAACAAGCGAAGAATCCTTCAGCAGCGCGATGAATTCATTACCGATCGGAGGCAAAACTACTTTTAAAGTCTGAGGAAGTACTATACGAAAAATAGCCTGTGTTCTTGTGAAACCAAGTGCAAGGGCCGCTTCCATCTGACCTTTTGGTATTGATTGAATTCCTGCTCTGAAAATTTCACTGATATAAGCACCGTAACAGATTGCAATTGCTATGACCGCAGATGTTATATCTGAAATTCTTACAAATTTTGCAAGTGCATAGTATATGTAAAACAGCTGAACAAGAAGCGGAATTCCTCTTATTACCTCTACGTAAACAGTACTTATTCTATTTATAAATACGTTCCTGGATATTCTACCCAATCCGATTATAAGACCTATGACCAATGCGAAAAATATTGATAATATGGTAACCTGAAATGTTCTTAATATTCCGTCGGGGACAAATTTCAGCAGATCCCAATACGGTTTCGGAGATAAAACCGGAAGTAAGATGAGCATAAATATTGCTCCGTAGAATGCTATTCTCCATGCGGAAAAAAGGGAAGCGTCATCCCTTCCCGGGATGAGCACTCCATCTGTAATTTCTATCTTTGTTTTTATATTTATCTTAGCCACTTTTTCTCTAACTCTTTATCTATCCCTTTTTCTTTAACCTTAGTAAGTCCTTTGTTGATTAAGTCAAGGACTACTTTGTTCCCTTTTGTTACTGCAACTCCATACTCTTCTGTTGTGAACGGCAGGCCGACAATTTTTAGAATAGTTTTATACTTTGGATTCTGAAGTGCGAAATCTGCAGCTATTGGTGAATCACAAACGATAGCATCTATTCTTCCCTTGGCAAGATCTTCCATTGCAAGGCCTAGTTCGTCATACTCTTTTGCGGTAATTTTCGGATTCTTTTTAATTTCAATTGCACCTGTAGTTCCGATTTGAGCTCCGACTTTTTTCCCTTCGAATTGAGCAAGCTTTTCCATTCCGTTAAGCTCTTTTTTTACTACAAGAATCTGTCCTGCATTTACATACGGTACTGAAAAATCCATCTGTCCTTTCCTTTCTTCTGTAATAGTTACAGAAGAAACAACCGCATCGTATTTTCCTGCTGCAAGACCTGCGAAAATTCCATCCCATGCCTGATTTTTGAATTCAACTTCAAATCCGGCCTCTTTTGCAGCAGCATTAAGCATATCGATGTCAAAACCTACAATATTCTTGTTAGCATCAATATATTCCATTGGAGGCCATGTCGCGTCAGTTGCTATTACAATTTTTTTCCCAGTGGAGCTGTCCTTTGTGCATCCGGAAAAAATGCAAAGTACTGATATTGCTGCAATCATTGATAAAATAATACCTTTTTTAATCATTTTGATCTCCTGTTATTTTTTTACTGCCCTCTGCTGAAAAATTCTGGTGAGGAAATGGATAGAAACAGAGAACTTATCTTATTAGTTCATTTCATGTATTAAAAAAATCAAGAAAAATTTGTTACTCAAATATTTCAATCAAATGAAATTATTTTTCTAACTGGAACCGGCTCATATCCCGAATATATAAATAAGGTGAAATATGCCAAAAAAATAGGTATTAGGGTATGTATATATCATATTCTATAATAAACAGCTATAAACGATCGAAAACACCTTTAAATAGGACCTATTGGACTTAATAAAAAAGGACCTTCTCCCGAATCTATAAAAGTCAGGAGATCCACACTGACACACCAGGCAAGGATGCCGGGTTTACAACAATGATTCATGGAGGAATCAAATGATTATTAACCACAATATGTCCGCGATTAATACCAACAGGGCTTTAAAATTTCAAAACTGGAAAGTAAGCTCAGATATGGAAAAACTTTCTTCTGGTTTAAGAATTAACAAAGCCGGAGATGATGCATCAGGTCTTGCAGTTTCAGAAAAAATGAGAACTCAGGTTCAGGGACTAAGACAGGCAGAAAGAAATACTGAAGATGGTATGTCTCTTGTTCAAACAACTGAAGGATACCTTGATGAAGTATCAAGCATCATTCAGAGAGTCAGAGTTCTTGCAGTTCAGTCTTCAAATGGTATCTATTCTCTTGAAGACAGACAGCTTATTCAGGTTGAAGTTTCCCAGCTTGTTGATGAAGTAGATAGAATTGCTTCACAGGCTGAATTTAACAAAATGAATCTGCTTCAGGGTGATTTCGCAAGAGTAAGTGTTACAGCATCTATGTGGATACACATGGGAGCAAACATGCATCAGAGAGAAAGAATATTTATTCAGACAATGACTGCAAAAGCTCTTGGTTTGAAAAATATGACAGGTAATCCTATTACACTTTCCACTGCTGGTGAAGCGAATAGAAACATCGGAGTTATGGACAATGCTCTACATGTACTTTCAAAGCAGAGAGCGGATTTAGGAGCATACTACAACAGGATGGAGCATGCAGCTAAAGGCTTAATGTCAGCATATGAAAACATTCAATCATCTGAAAGCCGTATTAGAGACGCAGATATGGCAGAGACTATGGTTGATTTTACTAAGAATCAGATTCTTGTGCAGAGTGGTACTGCGATGCTTGCTCAGGCGAATTCTAAATCTCAGGGGATTCTCCAGTTACTTAGATAAACATGGTTTATTATCATTATTTTTACACCCGGCGGGCTTGGGAGAGCCGGCCGGGTTTTCCTTTTTGTAGAAAAAAAGGTCTTTGAAAACTAAGTTATAGCGAGCGTAGAGAGTTAAAGTACTCCTCACCAGCCCCCGCACCCCCTAAGGTGCGGGGGCTGGTGAGTGGTCTTAAATTTTTTAATCTTCTACGGTCGCTGTAATAAAGGCGTCTGTATTCCCTATAGTATGAGTACAAACCTGGTATCAAATGTCTGACAGGGATGTCAGGCAGTTTCGAGTCCTGTAGGAGGGACTTTAAACATCTAATTAAACAAGGAGTGTTTAATATGATTATCAATCATAACATGAGTGCGATTAACGCAAACAAATCTTTAAAGTTCAAGCAGTGGGATACAAACAAGTCTATGGAAGCTCTTTCATCAGGCCTCAGGATCAATAAAGCCGGTGATGATGCTTCAGGTCTTGCAGTATCTGAAAAGATGAGAACACAGATTCAGGGATTAAGACAGGCAGAGAGAAATACTGAGGATGGAATGTCTTTTGTTCAGACTACTGAAGGTTATCTGAATCAGACTACTCAAATACTTCAGAGGATCAGAGTTATGGCCGTACAATCTTCAAACGGTATCTACTCTGATCAGGATAGACAGCTTATCCAGGTTGAAGTTTCAGCTCTTGTTGACGAAGTTGACAGGATCGCATCTCAGGCGGAGTTTAACAAGTTTAAACTGCTTCTTGGAGATTTCTCTAAAGCAGGTCCGAAAGCGAGTATGTGGTTTCATATGGGTGCAAATATGAACCAGCGGGAGCGTGTTTATATTGGTACTATGACTGCGAACGGTCTTGGCCTCAAGGAAAAAAGTGGCGCCTTTATCGCTGATCTGGCATCTGCTGACAGCGCGAACAGAACAATTGGTGTGATCGACGATGCTTTGCAAAAAATTTCGAAGCAGAGAGCGGACCTTGGAGCATATTATAATAGACTCGACTATGCAACAAGAGGTCTAATGACTGCCTATGAAAATATACAAGCATCTGAAAGTCGGATAAGAGACGCCGATATGGCTGAAACAATGGTTGATTTAACAAAAGATCAGGTTCTTGTGCAGAGTGGTACTGCGATGTTAGCTCAGGCAAATATGAAAACAAGAACCATTCTTCAGCTTCTTGGCGGTTGATTTAAAGCAGACGACTATTTTCAAATAGGGAATACAAAAAATCCCGCCGAAAGGCGGGATTTTTTATTATATAAATCTTACAAATTATTCGGTTGGTTCGATAGGAAAACTAACTCCTATTCTTCCAATAGGTCCTGACATATTAAGAGCATAATCATCTTTATCCTGTACGTCTGCTCCTCTATATCCGCCTTCAAAAATTAATGTCAGATTTGAATCTGAACCGAGTTTAAATGCTAATCCGGCAACTGCCTGCCATGTAAAACCTTCGAATCTGTCATTGAAATCAGGATTACGGTACCATGTCCATGAATAACCTGCTCCAACTGAGACGTAAGGCATTATTCCGTCACTCTCCATAAAATCTGAAAATTTTACTGTAGCAACTGCAAGTAGGGGAAGATAGTATAAATTTGTTTTTTCAACCTTGGCTAAATCAATTTTTCCTGCAGAAAATGCAGAGTCTTTATCTGTCCATTTTATCCATCCGAAACCAGATTCAATACCAAGGGCGAAATATTTATCTACACCGATATTCAACGTTGCTGCTGAATCGAATCCGACTTTTTCTACATCATTAGGATATTGTATTCCACCTTTCACATCAAGGGTTGATCCTAATGCAAAAACTGAAATAGAGAAAGTTAACATAAACAATGCTGCTAATAATATTTTTTTCATTTGAAAGCTCCTTTAAATTAATATTTTAATAATCTAAATAAACTCTGTAAAAATGTCAAGTATATTCAAAAATATATTATTTCAAAATTTGGGACTTATCAAAAACTGGAGGCATTATAACTCCGCCGCTTCTTCGACGTGGGGGAGAAAAATTTTATCACTGTTTTATGGGCAGTTATAAATCCCGTCGCCTTTGGCGGCAGGAAAATAATTTACAAGGAAAGGCTAAACTTAATAAAATTATGCAACTTACTTATGAGTTACCAAAAATTGAATATACATATCTTTAATCCGGAGTAAAAATTTGTAAATTTATTGCATTATTTTTTGAAATAAATGATTAATATTGACAAAAGGTTATCCTGATTATGTAAGAATTATCTATATCTTTGAACAGGGAGTCGAGGTCCCTTGTTCTATATTTACAGGAATGTTTGTTTCAGATTTTCTAATATGATGCAGAAGCAATAGAACTATAAACATAATAAGCGAGGTGTAATATGGCGGCAGTTGGTGTGATTCTTGGCAGTGATTCGGATCTCCCAAAGGTGAGGGATTGTTTTGAAATTCTTGATCAGTTTGCAATTGATTATGAAGTGATAGTTTCGTCAGCTCATAGATCCCCTGAAAAAACAGTTGAATGGGTTCAGAGCGCGTCTGACAGAGGATTAAAAGTTATTATTGCTGTTGCAGGTGGTGCGGCGCATCTTCCAGGTGTGGTTGCTGCTCAGACGGTTCTCCCGGTGCTTGGTGTTCCTGTTGAGACAAAAATCGCAGGGGGCCTTGATTCAATACTTTCTATATTACAGATGCCTGCGGGAATACCTGTTGCAACTATGCCTGCTGGGAAATCGGGCGGGGCTAATGCGGCATTGTTTGCCATAAGTATACTGGCTGTTAGTGATAAAGGGATTACTGAAAAACTGGTAAATTACAGGAAAAAGATGGAGACAAAAATCACCGAGAAAAACAATAGTATCAAAGAGATGGGTCTGATGAACTATATAGATAAGTTAGAGGGGAAATAATGATAAAACATAATGCAGAAATTCCGGAAGAGAGAGTTTTAATTCTCGATTTCGGTTCACAATATACTCAGCTTATTGCACGAAAGATCCGGGAATTGAAAGTCTATGCGGAGATTGTACCGTTTCATACATCCATGGATGATATAAAGAAAGAGAAACCCTCTGCGATAATTCTTTCCGGCGGACCGTCATCAATTGATGAGAAGGGTGCTCCGCAGGTTTCAGATGAGATATTTAAACTAGGTGTTCCGGTGCTTGGTATCTGCTATGGCCTCTATCTTGTTGTCCATGCTTTTAAAGGAAAAAGTGCAGGTGCAAGTTCCAGAGAGTACGGCCGTGCATTTATTACACAGAAGGAGAAATCGGATCTGTTCAAAGGTTTCAAACCTAAAGAACAGGTCTGGATGAGTCATGGAGATAAAGTTGTAAAGATGCCGGAAGGTTTTAAAGTTATAGCTTCATCTGAAAATGCCGAGATTGCGGCAATTGAGAATAAAGAGAAAAGGGTATATGGTGTTCAGTTTCATCCGGAAGTTTATCATACAACTAACGGGACAAAGTTTTTAAGCAATTTTGTATTTGGAATATGTAAGCTTAAGCCCACATGGACAATGGATTCTTTTATCGAGTCATCAATTGCAACTATCAGAAAAGATGTAGGTGACGGGACTGTTCTTCTGGGTCTATCCGGCGGAGTGGATTCTTCTGTAACGGCTGAACTTTTACATAAGGCGATTGGCGACAGGCTCTACTGTGTGTTTGTTAACAACGGGGTTCTCCGCAAAGATGAAGCGAAGAAAGTTGTTGATAGATATCAGAAAAATATGAAGCTTAATCTTATCTATGTTGATGCGTCTAAGAGATTTCTTGATAAATTAAAAAAAGTAGAAGATCCCGAGAAGAAGAGAAAAATTATAGGTAAAGAATTTGTTGCTGTATTCATGGAAGAGGCTAAAAAAATAGGGAAGTTTGACTTTCTTGCACAGGGCACACTTTATCCCGATGTAATTGAGTCTGTTTCAACGAAGGGGCCGTCCGATACAATAAAGAGTCATCATAACAGAGTCCCTGAAATTCTGAAACTCATTAAGTCAGGGAAGGTTGTTGAACCTCTGAAGGAGTTATTCAAGGATGAGGTAAGGGAACTTGGAGTTAAGCTTGGTATGGCTGAGGAACTGATTCACAGGCACCCTTTCCCGGGTCCGGGACTTGCGATACGTATAGTGGGGGATGTTACTCCGGAAAGAATTGCCACTTTACAGGAAGCAGATGAGATTCTTATAACTGAAATTAGAGATGCGGGACTATATAATAAACTCTGGCAGATATTTGCAGTTTTTCTTCCGGTAAAATCTGTCGGTGTTATGGGAGATAAGAGAACTTACGAAAACGTTATTGCAATCCGTGGAGTTACTTCAGTGGATGCAATGACAGCAGACTGGGCTTATCTGCCGGAAGATCTTTTGAGGCGTGTATCGAATAGAATTATAAATGAGGTGAAGGGGATAAATCGAGTGGTTTATGATATATCTTCGAAGCCGCCTTCGACTATTGAGTGGGAGTAGCTCCCCATCCGGCCTTTGGCCACCTTCCCCAGAAAAGATGGGGAAGGGGTGAGATATAAAATTTTGTAGTACAACTCTTCCCCATCTTTTCTGGGGAAGATGCCCGTCAGGGCAGAGGGGGATTATCCCACCATCTTCTCTGCAAGTTTAACCGCTTCTTCCACAGCCTTCTCAAGATTAGCAGCATCTTTTCCGCCGGCCTGCGCCATATCTTTTCTGCCGCCGCCGCCTCCGCCGACAATACCGACTGTCTCTTTAACGAGTTTACCGCAGTCGATCCCTTTCTCTACTGCTTTATTAGTAGCCGCATAGAGAAGCATTGCTTTCCCTTCGTTGTCGGAACCGAAACATACTAATGAGTTCTGAACTCTCTCTCTTATTGAGTCTGAAAGTCCCCGAAGTGTTTCTACATCCATATCTTTAAATGTTCTGGATATTATTTTTACACCGTTTACTTCTTTTCCCGAAGCGATGATTCCGTCAAGATCTGATGAGAGGGATGATTTTTTTATCTTATCAATTTCTTTCTCAAGGGATTTGTATCTCCCCATAATTTCTTCGACTTTTTTTACAAGGCCGGATTCCGGTATGTTTATGTTTCCGCTGAGTTCAGAAACAATTTTATTCTGTTCATTGAATCTGTCGAGCAGTCCTTTTAGAGTTACTGCTTCAATTCGTCTGATTCCGGCACCGGGTGAACTCTCTTTCAGAATTTTGAAGAGTCCGATTTTACCTGTATTATTAACATGAGTGCCTCCGCAGAGTTCCATGCTGAAACCGGGGACTTCAAGTACACGGACAGTCTCTTCATACTTTTCATCAAATACGGCCATTGCGCCTTTTTTGACGGCATCGTTTATATTCATTATTTCAGTTGTTACTTCTACATTCTCCCAGATAACTTCATTAACCGATTCTTCAATCTGAGTGAGTTCATGATTTGTAAGTGAGTTGAAGTGTGAAAAATCGAAACGGAGTTTTTCCGGATCAACAACTGAACCGGCTTGTTTTACATGCTCACCAAGAGTTTTTCTCAGTGCGGCCTGGAGGAGGTGAGTGGCTGTATGATTTGCCCGGATGAGATTTCTGTTTACTATATCAATTTTTGCTTCAACTTTATCATCAGTTTTGAATGTCCCAGAGCTAACAGTTCCGATGTGAATGATTGTTTTATTATGCTTCTTGGTATCTTCAACTGTGAAGACCGAACTGCCGCAGATAATCTGGCCCTTGTCTCCGACCTGTCCCCCTGATTCACCGTAAAATGGTGTACGGTCAAGGACTATAAGTCCCCGGTCACCGGCGGAGAGAGTTTCAGTTTTCGAAGTCTCTTTGTATAGCGCGAGTATTTTACCTTCTGCAGACTCAGAGTTGTATCCGAGAAATTCAGTGTTTCCGCAAGAAGAGATAATTTCATCATATACTGTATCGAGTCCAAGGTCGCTTCCTTTCCAGCTCTGCTTTCCACGTTCACGCTGTTTGGACATTTCGGCGTTGAAGCCTTCAGTGTCAACGGTTAGTTTCTGCTCGATGGCCATTTCAGTTGTCATCTCAAGAGGAAATCCGAATGTATCGTAAAGAACAAATGCGTCATTACCGGAGATGGTTTTGTTGCCGCTTTTTTTAACTGATTTAACAATTTCATCGAGTCTGTCCATACCGTTTTCAATTGTTTCGAGGAATCTCCTCTCTTCAGATTCGATTACGCTTTTAACGTTTGACGCACTGCCGATAATTTCAGGGTAAAACTCACCCATGATGTTGACTATAGGATCGACGACTTTGTATACGAATGGTTCTTTCAATCCAAGAAATCTGCTGTAACGAAGTGCCCGGCGGAGTACTCTTCTCAGGACGTATCCCCGTCCATCATTAGAGGGATAGATTCCGTCGGACATTGCGAATGTTAAAGTTCTTGCATGTTCAACTATTACTTTTATAGGGAGAGTGTTGTTCCCTTCATATTTTTTGCCTGATTCACGGCTTACAAATTCAATGAGAGATTTAAGCTCATCTGTTTCAAATACAGAATCTACTCCCTGGACAAGAGTGGTTAGTCTTTCAAGTCCCATACCTGTATCGATTCCTGTACGGGGGAGTGGATTCAGCGCCCCGGTTTCGTCCTGGTTAAACTGATTGAAAACAAGATTCCAGTATTCAAGGTAACGGTCACATTCACATCCTGGTTTACAGTCAGCAGAACCGCATCCGAACTCATCTCCTCTATCGTAGTAGAGCTCGGAACATGGGCCGCATGCACCTGTAAGTCCTGCCGGTCCCCAGAAGTTATCTTTTTTACCGAGTCTGACAATTCGTTCAGCAGGAATTCCGATTCTCTTATTCCATATTTCGTGAGCTTCATTGTCATCTTCGTAGATTGTTGCCCAGAGTTTTTCTTTAGGGAATTTAATTATGTTTGTGGAATAGTCCCATGCAAATTCAATTGCTTCAGTTTTGAAATAATCGCCGAATGAAAAGTTTCCAAGCATTTCAAAAAGTGTAAGGTGGCGCTTTGTCCGTCCAACCTGTTCAAGATCGCTTGTGCGGAGACATTTTTGAATGGAGGCGGCGCGGGTATATTCAAGATCTACTGTACCGGCAAACATTGGTTTGAACTGTACCATCCCGGCAGTTGTAAATAACAGTGTAGGGTCATCTTTAGGCATGAGTGAGCTTGACGGAACAATTCTATGCCCGTTTTCTTTAAAAAAATCTATGAAAGATCTGCGTAAATCTTTTGCTTTATGCATGAAAATACCTTTTTTTATTTAACTGCTTAAAAATCTTAGATAATTATGTTTCTCCTGCGCGGTGGAAACATAATTTACAACCGGTTTATTAAGTAATTACCTTTTAATTTATTAATGCGATATTAATGTAATATGTCAGGAATACGAGGTTTTTTTTCAAGAATTATTTGTTTGTGAGTTTCTGTTATTGCGGTTTGAATAATATAATGTTCTAAGGGGTTAAAAGCATCGCCACTTAGGAAGTTCAACAGGGCAATCTATACACACAGAGTCTCTAAAGAGGCTCTGTGTGTACTTAATTTATCCTGCGAGTTTGGTACTTCTTCTCCATATGTTAAGACGGTCTGCCTGTTTTATCATATCTTCTCTAAAATCGGGATGAGCTATATCAATGAGAGATTCTGCCCGCTGCCATGTTGATTTACCTTTCATCTGTGCGCATCCGAATTCTGTGATTACATAATGTGTTATAGATCTTGGACATGTAACGATTGTACCGGGCGAGAAAGTCGGGACAATTCTTGAATGAACTGTACCATCTTTATCCTTGTATGTTGAACTTATACAAATAAGACCTTTTCCTCCGCGTGAGTTAAAAGCACCCATTATAAAATCAAGCTGTCCGCCGGTACCAGATATCTGTCTCGATCCGTTAGATTCAGACGCAACCTGTGAAAAAAGGTCTATTTCAAGTGCATTGTTGATTGCCACTACTTTATCATTCAGTCCGATGATTCTGGGATCATTTGTGTAATTTACCGGGTATGATGCACAGACAGGATTGTTGTGCATAAAATCATAAAGTTTATTTGATCCCATTGCAAAGGTATAAACCATTTTACCTTTATCGATATTTTTTTTCTTTCCTGTTATTCGTCCGGCTTCATACATTTCGACATAGGAGTCTGCAAGCATTTCAGTGTGAACACCAATATCTTTTAGATCACTCTGTGCAATCATCGAGCCGACAACATTCGGCAGTCCGCCAATACCAAGCTGAATTGTTGAACCATCTTCAATGAGTTCCATTACATATTTTGCGATTTCTTTATCAGTTTCTGTAACAGGAGCCGCAGGGAGCTGAATAAGCGGGCAGTTTGAACCTTCGATGATCATATCTACTTCTGAAATGTGAATACCTTCTGAAGCGCCACCCAGGCATCTTGGAATACTGGTGTTCACTTCAACAATAACTTTTGCAGCTTTCTGGCAGTATGCATAACCGATTGAATTAGAAGTTGAGAAGTTAAAAAAACCGGTTTCATCCATTGGTGTTACCTGAAGACATACTACATCAACTTTGTTATATTTAGCAATAATCTCCGGTCCCTGATGATATGTAAACGGGATATAATTTACAAGACCCTGTTCTGAATATTTTCTACCCATACCAGAGAAGTGCCAGTCATCCCATGTGAATACAGATCTGTCCTTATCGGCTTCTACGCATTTGAGCGGCTTTGCTCTTGTTGTGGTTACGATAATTACATCTTTTAGTTCGTCTTTTCTGGCCGCAAGCGCGTTATCCATTGCTTCGACATTCTGAACGAATTCTCCGAGAAATACCACATCACCGGATTTAACAATTTTTGCTGCAGTATTAGCTGTCTTTAACTTTTCCTGATATTGAGAGCTCCACATATTTGACATTTTGTGCCTCCTTTCCCCGTTTAAATCTTTTTATATTTTATTATGAGCTGTTACACCCGCAGCATTTCACTGCGGATGTTATTTGAATTATTTTAATTTGAAAGAGGGAGATCTCTTCTCAGTAAATGCGTTCATTCCCTCTTTTTGATCCTTTGTAGCGAAACATAATGCAAAGATTTGATTTTCAAATACTATTGCAGTTTCTATATCAGTTTCAATTCCTCTGTTTATTGCCAGCTTGGAATATCTGACTGCTATCTGAGCTTTGGATGCTATCTTCCCTGCCATTTCTATTGCCACATCCATTAGATCTTCAAATGGTACAACTTTGTTTACAAGACCGATTTTAGCCGCTTCACAGGCTGAGATAGAATCTCCCGTATAGATCAGCTCTTTTGCTTTAGCTATACCTACGAGTCTGGGGAGACGGACGCATCCTGAATATCCGGGAGTAATTCCAAGACTTACTTCAGGCTGGCCGAATTTTGCGTTTTCACTTGCGATTCTTAAATCACAAGCCATTGCAAGTTCACACCCACCTCCAAGAGCAAAGCCGTTGACTGCAGCTATTGTAGGAATTTTCATTTTATCAATTTTGTTGAATACCGATGAACCGAGCTCGCCCCAGGCCCGTCCTTCTTCACTATTGAAATTCTTCATTTCATTTATGTCTGCACCTGCAACGAAAGATTTCCCGTCACCTGTTATGATAAGTGCGTAAACTTCAGGATCATCATTGACCATGTCAATGGCCTGTCGAAGCTCAATAAGAACCATTGAGTTTAAAGCATTGAGCGATTTTGGTCTGGAAATTGTCAGGATGGCTACATGGCCTTCTCTGCGGTATTTGAGGTTTTCGAATCCATGTTCTGTTTTCATAGTTTTAACCTTAATATTAAGATTGTGATACTATGAAAGAGATAACACATTATGTTAATAAATGGAATAGCCTTCGTATCTATTGATTTGTGGTCGTATTAATTATTTTTCTGTGGCAGTGTGTGGTCTTAATATTACAAAGATTCCAGTCTTTTAAATGTACCGCAGGTGGGCTTTAAAAAAAAAGAGAGCCGCATAATTAAACGGCTCTCTTTTTTAGAAGTATGACTGAAAAACATCAGTAAGTATAATTGTATTTTCCATCTTTAGTAAGGTATTTACCTATAACCATTCTCTGTACCTGAACTGTACCTTCGAATATCTGCATGATTTTTGCGTCTCTCATGAATTTTTCTGCAGGATACTCTTTTGAATATCCGTACCCGCCGAAAATCTGTACTGCATCAATTGTGTTTTTCATTGCAGTATCCGCTGCATACATTTTAGCCATATTTGAGAGCATTTTAAAAGGGAGCCCATTGTCCTGAAGCCATGCAGCTTTCTGATAAAGAAGTCTTGCAGCTTCAGTAGTTGTTGCCATGTCAGCCAGCATAAAATGTATCGCCTGAAATGATGATATCGGTTTTCCGAACTGCTTTCTTTCGTTCGAATATGCAAGAGCCGCGTTTAGTGCACCAGTTGATATACCAGTAGCCATAGCTGCAACAGCTGTTCTTGAATAGTCAAGAGTCTCCATGAGTATTGCTGTACCGTTGCCCTCGCCGCCGATACACATCCAGTTTGGAACTCGAACATCGTCAAATATTACTTCTGTTGTACTTGTGCTTCTTATGCCGAGTTTGTCCTCTTTGTTGCCGATTTTGACACCTGGAAAATCCCGGTCTACCATGAAGCAGCAGATACCTTTATTGCCGAGACTTTTGTCTATAGTGGCAAAAACAGAAAATTGTTTTGCAAACCCGCCATTTGTGATAAATTGTTTTGTTCCGTTAAGAATCCAGTCATTTCCGTCTTTAGTACATTTCATTGACATTCCAAGAGCATCAGATCCTGCGCCTGGTTCTGTGAGACAGAATGCACACATTGCACCTTCAAGCATTCTTCCGAACCACCATTTTTTCTGTTCGTCATTCGCACCGACCATAATCGGGTCAGCAGCGAGGAGTGAAGATGCAACAACTGTTGTTGCTATTCCAGCATCTCGCTGGCCAAGTTCATCAATTATTGTGTATCTTGTAAGATTATCGAGTCCCTGTCCGCCGTATTCTCCGGGAACTCCTATGTTTGTTAAGCCAAGATCGTGCATCTTTGCAAGTACATCCATTGGAACTTTGTCTTCATGATCCCACTGACCGGCAAATGGTTTAATCTCTTTGTCGGCAAATTCAGCAGTCATCTGTCTGATCATTTCCTGCTCTTCGGTAAGTCTGAATCCAAATCCGCTTTCGACCTGGTTGCTTATTACTGTATTCATTTTTTATCCTCTTTTTAATATAAATTTTATATCACCCCGCCGCCTATGGCGGCGGGGATAATAGAGCATTTATCATTCACTAAATTTTTGTTGTCCAGATTGATGCCATTGCAGGTCCTGTTCCAACACAGAGAGATGCTCCTCCGTATGAGTAACCTTTTCTTTTCATTTCATAAAGCAGAGTAACTATAAGTCTGGCTCCTGTACATCCGATCGGATGACCAAGGGCAATTCCGGAACCGTAATGATTAACTTTTGTGAGATCAAGATTAAGATTATGATCCTCTTTAAGTTTTCTCTGGCATCCGATAAACTGAGGTGCGAAAGCTTCATTTATTTCCCAGTAATCAACATCATCAAATTTAATACCGGTTCCTTCCAGACATTTCGGAATTGCTTCAGCAGGTCCTATTCCCATTATTTCAGGTTCAACTCCAAATGAACAGACGTTTACAAGTTTGCCGAGAGGTTTGAGCCCGAGTTTTTCGGCTCTGCTTTTTGACATAAGTATTAAAGCTGCAGCTCCGTCATTTATACCTGAAGCATTGGCCGCGGTAACAACACCTCCGTCAGGTTTGAAAGCAGGACGAAGTTTAGCCATTGACTCAACACTTGCATCTGGAATAAAGTGTTCATCTTTTGCAAATACAGTGGTTCCCTTTTTTGTTTTAATCTCTACTGGAACTATCTCTTCATCAAATACTCCGGTTTCAACAGCTTTAGCGGCTCGCTGATGGCTTAGAAGAGCAAGGTTGTCGCACTCTTCACGTGTTATTTTATATTTTGAAGCTACATTTTCTGCAGTAAGTCCCATGTGGCCGGGTACAAGCGAGTCATAAAGGGCATCGTGAGTAAGGGCATCAACAAGTTCGCCATTTCCCATTCTGTAACCGTTTCGTGCGCCAGGGAGCATGTAAGGTACGCCGGACATGTTTTCTACCCCGACGACAAGAGCCGTTTCTGTTTTTCCGAGCATTATGTTATGCGCTGCAATTTCCATAGCTCTCATTCCTGATGAACAGTTCTGATTAACTACAAGTGCTGAACTTCTAAAAGGGAGTCCGCATGCAAGGCCGACAATTCTTGCAGGGAGTGAATTCTGCATATGCTGATAAACCTGTCCCATTACAATTTCATCGATGCTTTGTGAATCAATTCCGGCACGTTTAATCGCTTCTTTTCCTGCTGTTACAGCAAGATCTTTGGCAGTTACATCTTTCAGGGATCCTAAAAATTTACCTATAGGTGTTCTACATGCTCCAACTACTACTACTTCATTCATAAATAGCCTCCATTATCTAATTATTAAAAACGGATTGCCTTTTGTATTCGAAGCAGAACAGCTTCGACAATGAGTCTTTAAATAATTTAAAAAAACATATGAATTAGATAACATAGAGAAAGTATTAATGCAATAGCCGTCATAGAGATACTTTTGTGGTCGTATTAATTATTTTTTTGTGGTGAGGGCGGGAGTCATCGATTTTTTTTGGATTATTACTGATATACTACATAGCCATAAAGTTTTAAGATATAGGGGAGTTAAAAACTATTATTATTCATGATAACTTTAATAAATCTTTATAAAAAACTAATATAAATTCTTTAAATTCGCTATAATAAAACAAAAAAGGAGAAAATTAAAATGAATCATATTCTTAGAAAAACTCTTATAATCGCCTGTGTAGCAATGATAGCTGCTTCATTCTTTACAGGATGCTCAAGAGAGAAAAGAAATAAAGTTGTAATTAAGGGGTCTACAACGGTACTCCCGATTACTCAGAAAACAGCTGAAGCGTATAGAAAAATCAATAAAGATGTATCTGTAACAATTGAAGGGAGCGGTTCAGGAAATGGTATTAAAGCGATAATCGATGGAACATGTGATATTGCAAACTCCTCTCGATCAATGACAGAGAAAGAGATAAAAAGTGCCGAAGAGAAGGGTAAAACGATTAAGGAAATTACTGTTGCATACGATATGATTGTACCGGTAGTTCATCCTTCAAATACTATTAAGAATCTTACACTAGCACAACTTAAAGCAGTATTTGACGGATCTATAACCAACTGGAAGCAGCTTGGCGGGAAGGATGAGAAAATAGTAGTAATCTCCCGTGACACAAGTTCAGGTACATATGAAGTATGGCATGAAAAAGTAATGAAGAAAACTGACGTGACAAAAGACGCTCTGCTTCAGGCTTCAAATGGTGCTATAATATCAGCAGTAGCCGGTAATCCTAAAGCTCTTGGTTATGTAGGATTCGGTTATATCGATTCATCAGTTCATCCTGTAACTGTTGATAAAGTTGAAGGGACTATCGAAAATGGAAAATCGGGTAAGTTTCCGATTTCAAGAAAACTTTTCAATTACGTTGATGAAAAGCATCTCTCTGTTGAAGCTCAAAAATATATTGATTATATTTTAAGTGCAGACGGGCAGAAGCTTGTAAAAGAAGCTGGTTTTATACCGGTAAATTAAACTTAGTCTTATTTATATATAACATTGAAAACTCCCTAAGGGGAGTTTTTTGTGCGCCCAGCATGAGCGCACGTTTGGTGCTATTTTTAACTGTTCTTTGAATTACACTTATTGTAAACGATGGCTTGTATCTCAATAGACAAAAGGAAGTCATCCCTTCGTGGCAGCTTTCAAGTTCGGACTTTTCTATGTCAATCTGCTGCTGAGCAAGTTCCGGGAGCTCTGCACAGAGAGCCATTCTTCGAGCGCCATGGAGAGAGCTCCGGCAAGCAAACCGGCTAAACCGGTAAGAAGTATAGCTGAATTTTTTACTCCTGCCAATCCCATCACAAGGTTGAACGCAGAAACAAGGCCGTCGTTAGCTCCAAGAACTCCCACGCGGAGCGCGTTACCTCCGGCTGCTACTTCAGAATTATAAGGCCAATTATACAGTTTCTTTAAGTTTTCTTTGATAATAAATAATCATTGCTTCACATATTTAGTAATACCAGTTCGGTTTATGGTTTTAACTTAAGAATTTTTTAGATGTAAGCTAAATACGGGACATCAGTTTCAAGGATGTGGAAACGTACGAAAGTCCGGGGGATTAAGCGATATCGTACTTGACAATCAGTTATAAAAAGATTAACTTAATTAAAACATTTCATGGAGGAAATTATGGCCGACAGCAGTTTGATTGCAGCACTTGATCAGAAGTTAATGGAAAACGATATTATCGATCCTGCTTTTATGAACGAATATAAAAAGGTTCATGTTCTGCTCAATACTTATGTACGGAATTCGGGAAAAATATTAACAGAAACAAATTTTGAAAAAGGGGACCAAAAACTCAGGGAATGGCTCCAATCCTTATCAAAAAAAGGTTTATCGCAGGAGAAACTTACCAGTTATCTTCGTTGCGGTCTTGCACACCTCTGTTACGATTTTATTCAATCTTCTTATAAATCAATCTCTAATGATGATCTTATTACAAGATCGATACAGTCTTTTAAAATGAGAAATTACAATAATTCATATTTTAAAACTGCAGTTTCAAAAATCGATGAACCTGTAAAGAAAAAAGCAGTTAAAAAACCAGCTGCGGGAAAGAAAGAGAAATCTCCTGTAAAAAAAATATCCGTCAAAAAAACTGCAAAAAAAACTGTCGTAAAAAAAAGTTCAACCAGAAAAAAAACAGCCGTTGTGAAAGCGGTAAAAAAAGCAACTTTGAAAAAGACTCCGGGTGTTGCAGAAAAAAAATCTAAAACGGCAAAGCCTGCTCCTTCAAAAAAGAAAGAAAGCAAAGTGGATGCGACAAAAAGCTTTTTTAAAAATCTTTTAAAGAGGGGTAAATAGTTTTTCATTTTTGACTTGAACTTTTCATTTGAGTTCATGGGAGCATGGATCTTATAGTACAGAGTTGAACATTGTTTGCACCTGTGACGGTAAGTTGTTAAAAACGGCATCGATGGTCTTGATATGGAAATTTCATTCTGATCCTTTAACGCTAGCTAGTGATCTTGAAATTCTATGGTTATTAAACGCAGTTTCTTTTATAGAAAGCTCCGGCTGCTTTTGAGCAGCTGTGTTGTTATGAAGAAACAAAACATAAAGTTGAGGAATATTTTTTTTGGTTAAATTGCATTACTTGTGGATGGGATATTGCTATTCAAGCAGAAATAAAAGAGGAAGAAATTCCTTATGAATATAATTGGGAATTTCAATAACATATAATATGATTCCAAATGAGTTTGAACCAATTTAATTAGTTTGAGTGTGTATTGTTGATGGTAGGTGTAATAAAAACTACTCAGTTATTCTACCGGGAACAGGATTTCATTTCGTCTCAAAAATCCGGGGTAGAATGGAGGGTTGTATCTGGCCCATGTTGGTTGTCCTGTTATTTTGAGACCTTGATCTTCTATGAATTTACGAAGAGCGAGTTCCTTTTCATCGTAGAGTTTGCGTGACCATGAGCCGGAGTATTTTATGGAAGCCATTTTTTGAGTTGGGACTTGTTTGACGGTTAGTTCTTGATTGGTCGGCTGAGGGAGGGTTTGCAATGTGTATTTTGTGGGCATTACAAAACCAACAGCCCATTGTTCTCCGATTCTTTGCTGGTTTACAGGAGCAGTCATGGCAATCTTCTGACTAGTTATTTCCTGCGGCTCCTGGTTTACCGGGGCGGTCATTTCAATCTTTTCTTTAGATATATTATCTCCGCTGATGTATTTGAACAGTCTTTTAAAAGCGATGTTGCCAGCCTGTTCAAAATCGGAGTCTACAATTGTTTCGACTATTAGGTAAGGCTGGTATGTCCGTATCTGGAATTGCCCTTGTTTTTTTATAACGGTGAATTTCTGTTTTTCTATACTTAACATAGAAGATGCACCTGCAATAATTGTGATGACGACTAGCAATATACCAAGAATAACCAACTGTCGTTTTGAAGTTTTCATTTTAATAACCTGCCTCTTAAATAAAAATTTCATTTGCAAAATCGTTTTTTCACTTCTTTTTAAAGAAGCCTATTTTTTCTTAAATAGTCAAGGATTTTATATTTATACTATTACATTGAATTTTAAGTAAATAATTAAAATCGTGCTGAATAAAGATTTATATAAATATCGGCATCAATGTTCAACTTACTTAGTGGTCTTAAAACTAGCTGATCATCAAAGAACTTCCCTCTGGAATCAACAATTACTTTTGAACCGATGTTTTTTTTAAATTTTCCAAAAATATTAACTTGCCCATATACATATAAATCTGCTTTACTCCTCGAATAACTTATTCCGTAGAATATAATCATATTCTACAATAACCTGTTTCTCCGGAAATCAGATTAATAATAACTCAGGAAATAATAATGGATCTTCTAAAAAATCTTAATGATAATCAGAAAGAGGCGGTTCTTCATACTGACGGACCTCTCCTTATTCTGGCCGGTGCCGGTTCCGGTAAAACACGGGTAATCACCCACAGAATTGCTCATCTCATTGCAAATGGCGTTAAGCCTTATCATATCTTTGCGGTAACATTTACTAACAAAGCTGCTGAAGAGATGAGAAACAGAGTAATGAAAATTGTGGGTCCTCAGGGGAACAGTGTTTTTGTTAAAACATTTCATTCTGCTGCTGTTTACATACTAAGACGATTTGGTGAAGATATAGGTTTAACAAGAAATTTTACCATTTACGATGGCGGAGATCAGGAGGATGTAATCAAGCGGATTCTTATCTCTATGAGACTCGATCCGAAAAAAGTTAAACCCTCAATGATCTCTTCTAAAATTTCAGAGATAAAAGATAAGGAAGCATATCTTGACGGGGCGGATGTAAATTCACTTCTTCCAGATAATTTCTCTTTTAATTTTGTCGAGATATTCAGTCAGTATCAGCAGAAGATGGCAGAGAATAACGCGCTCGATTTTAATGACCTTCTCTGCAAGACCGTTGATCTGCTTCGAAAATCTCCATCGGCTCTGGCGGAGATGCAGCGCATGTGGCGATATTTTATGATAGATGAGTATCAGGATACAAACTACTCCCAGTATCTTATTGCAAAATATTTATCGTCGGCAACAAAAAATATCTGTGTTGTGGGTGACGACGATCAGTCCATATACTCATGGCGCGGCGCCGACATAAAGAATATTCTCAATTTCGAAAAGGATTACGATACAACTAAAGTAATTACTCTTGAAGAGAATTACCGGTCTACTAAGCAGATTCTCGATGCTGCCCATTCGATAATCAAACATAATGAAACAAGAAAAGAAAAAGATATAAAAGCATTTCGCGGAGATGGCGAGCCCCTTACATGGTGTAAGACAAACAATGAATATGGTGAGGGTGAATTTGTAGTAAACACAATTGTATCGCTCAAATCGAAGGAAAATTTTAAAAATCATGATTTCGCAATTTTCTACCGGACTAATGCTCAGTCGAGAATTTTTGAAGATTTTTTAAGGAGAGAGAGGCTCCCCTACCGTATCATCGGCGGACAGAAGTTCTATGAGCGGAAAGAGATAAAGGATATACTGGCTTACCTGAAATTTCTTGTTAACCCTGCCGATTCAATTGCGCTTTTCCGTATTATAAATACGCCGGCTCGGGGAATCGGTAAAGCTTCCCAGGACAGAATTTCAGAAATTTCCAAAGAACAAAATATAAGTGAATGGAAAGTGATACAGGACGAGCTTATGACCGGTCGTGTTCCTAAGGGGCTCGATGACTTCAGGAAAATAATTGATAAGCTTCTGAAAGAGACTGTTCAGATTCCATCGAGGATTAAACTCTCAAGCTTTATGAAAAATCTTGTAGATGTAACCGGTTATCGTGAAAGCCTAAGAGAAGAAAATACAATGGAGAGCAACTCCCGCATCGATAACATAGATGAACTTATAAACAGTATATTCGATTACGAACAGTCCGAGCCTGATGCAACACCGGAACAGTTTATTCAGGATATTGCACTTTATACATCGGAACAGAATCCTGAAGAGAATCCCGATGAAAAGACAGACTGCGTAACTCTCATGACTGTACATAATGCGAAGGGTCTTGAATTCCCGGTAGTTTTCCTTACAGGTATGGAGGAGGGGACTATCCCTCATAAATTTTCACTCGATACCGATCAGGGGATTGAGGAGGAGAGACGCCTCTGCTATGTTGGTATTACAAGAGCAATGGACAGAATTTATCTCACTAATGCCGAGCTTCGCAGAAGCTATGCAGGTCCTGAAAATAAAATGCCCTCACGTTTTATCGATGAAATGCCATGGGAGTTTATTAACAGAATAAGCTATGTTTCACAGGGATATGGAGGCGGCGAAAACAGTTTCCGTAATAACTACAGGAATAATGAAGACAGACAGTATGTGGCAAATAAAACAGATAATGCGGCGCAGAGTCAAAGTCAGTTTCAGAGTAAAGAGAAAGAGTCATATGTAGATGAACTGTTTACCGAAAGAAAGAGTGAAAATGATGAAAGCGGATCTAAATTCTCTGTAAAAGAGAGTATAATGCATCCGAAATTCGGAACCGGCAGAATAGTGAGCATCGAAGGTACGGGGGACAATATTAAGCTTACCATAAGTTTCGGTGTAACAAGACGTGTCTTTATGGAAAAATATACACCACTGCAGAAAATGAATTAAACTTGAAGATTGATCGTAGAGTGGAAACTGTTCAGGGCACCCTTTTTTATCCTTTACACTATGTATTAAAGAATAACCGTTAAAGACTGTAATCGTATATTACGATAAGATATTATACGATGAATTATTCGGCGGGAATTAATGAAGATTAACAGGTTAAGTGCAATTTTATTTACAATATTTTTTCTTTCATGTAGCAGTGAGCCTGTAAAAATTGATGTCCCACAATCCGGTAATATTAAGAATCTGGAAAAGTTTTTTATAAGATCGGAATCTGACTCGGTTAAAGCCGGTGCAGTCCTTGAAAAGTATAAAATAATTCAGCACCTTACACATCTCCGTAGAATGGATTCCGGCGGGAAAAAATACTATCTCCTTGAAAAAGATGATATAACAAAAATGATTAACTCTGTTACTGAAGGGATCTATCTTGATTATATCCTCATAAACAAGCATGGTGATATCATTTATACCAATAATAATGAAAGTCTTTTCGGATTAAATGTTAATATTGGATTTGAAACATCACCCCTTTATAAATGTTTTATGAATCGTACTGGCGTCTATTTTGGTGATGTCTCTTTTATCACACCATCTTCATCAGTTTATTCTTTATATATTTCATCGCCGGTTTATGTTGAAGGAAATTTTCATGGAGTTCTGATACTCCAGGTGGATACAAAAAAAATAAGCGGTGTACTTGATAGTGGAACAGAGGTTATCAGCAGAGACGGAATAATAAGAATTACTCCTTTTGATAATAGAATTTTTTCTAAATATTCAGATTTTGAACTGATAGATATGCCGAGTCTGGATCTTACCGGAGTATTTGTTCCCGAAAAAAATGAAGAAAAATTCCGTTTTTCGAAATTTGAATTCAAAGATATTAATTGGATTCTGATGAACAAGGAGTTTTAAAGAACTAATTCTTCTGTTTCAGAATCATACTTTCAATTTCTCTGCTTATATCACTACTGAATAATCCCGGAAGATCGTACTTATTCTGCATCTGAGATGATATAAGTTCTGCAATTGTTATCAACATATCATCACTGAAATGTCTCTCTCCGCTTACAATTATTGCATTAATCATAGCCGGGAGAATTGAAAGTGTATCGGTTTCTTCAATTTTTATAAACTCTCTCACCCCTTTATCGTTCAATAAATTAATATCACCCAGATCCGAAGTAATTCCGGCAATAACAACTTGTCCGGCTTTAAAACCAGCTATATAATCGTGAGTAATCTTTTCATCCATTATCATGAGAATATCGCAATTAGAAATTACGTTTTCTATTGTGGTTGCAAGACCTTTTTTATTTTCAAATGACATCATCTGACGTTCATTTGTATCATGTCCGAGAACTTTCATAAAACCGGATTTTACAAGGAGAGCCGTCAATTTAATTGTGCTGTTATTAAGTCCGATGATTCCCACAGATGTATCTCCGGGAACTATAGAGTATTTTTTTATCAGAGTCTTGATAACCGCAAAGTAGTGTACCGGATTTTCATCGAGCTCTTTAAATATTAGAGGCCTTGAAGCAGTATCAATTATATTAGATAAAAGATAGTCATCTTCATCATTGTTCATGATACGTAGACAGCAAAAATTCTCCTCAATTCCTTTAATTGTTTTTATCATGTCTTCAATTGAGTGATATTTAATGACAAGGGGAAAGGCATTTTTACCAGTAAATCTTGCAATAAGAACGGAGTCTCTCTCTGAATCAGCATATAGATGATAATAGCGGCTATTGTCTTCGCTGTTAGCAATTTTTATTCCACTTATAAGTGCAATACTTTTGAAACTTGCACAATAGCTGCTTTGTAAACCGGAATCGATTTTTTCATGAATAAGTTTATTTGCACCTATCAGAGAAGTTGAGATATCATTAATATTTTCTATTTCTAATTTACTTGATATTGTTAATATTCCACCTTTAATTTTATCTTCCAGAGTACTTGTAACAGTTATATTCTGAAAATACTCTCCATTTTTTTTGAGAGTATCAATAAGACGGATCAGATCTTTCTTGGCTGAATAGATAATCTCAATTGAATAATCCTCCCATTTGCCGTCTGATTCGGTAAGGTTGATCATATTAATATCGATATTATGTTTGTAGAGTGTTGATATAAACTGAGGGAGTATGACTTTCTTCATTTTAAGAGTTACAGCGGCAATTAGTCTCATAGATTTAAAGCCTGTTTCCCTGGAGTTTTTAAAATTTATATATTATTTATTAATCGGTATATTTTGCTCCAAGCATACGGCATTTTTCTAATATTTCGGGAGATATTTTTTCTATTAAATCACAGTTTTTAATCAGCACAGCCTCCTCATGATTAAATGAGGTATTAATTGAGTTATAAAAATGTCTTACTCCAGTGAGGACACTTAAAAAAATATCATTATAGTCAGAACCGGCTGTGCAGAAAAAGAATCCTTTTTTCTCTTTTATTTTAATATTATTTCTACGGTTCTCTTCCCATAACAACTGGCATCTGTCTATGAGTGATTTCAAAGGTCCCGGGAAAGATGAAAAATAGAGAGGTGAAGATATAGAAATGATGTCGGCATTTTTTATTAGATTATAAATTTCAGTCATGGAATCATCGAAAATACAAAGGGGTTCATTTTTACAGCTGCCGCATGCGGTGCATGGTTTAATTTCTATGTCGTAGCAGTTAATTATGTCAATTTTAGATCCATTTTTTATAAATGGATCTAAAAAATTATTGTGCAGTTTAGTCGAGAAACTTTTTTTCCGTGGACTTCCTGTTATAGCAAGAAGGTTCAATACATCTTCCTCTGTTAATCTTCTTTAAGTCTCGTAAAAATCATCCTTCCCGCAGTAGTCTGAAGTACGGAGGTAACTGTAACATCAACCTCATCATTCATTCTTCTTCGTCCGTTTTCAACAACAACCATTGTTCCGTCATCAAGATAACCGATAGCCTGGTTTGAATCCTTACCTTCCTTAACAAGGAGTACGCGCATCTCTTCACCGGGGAGAACGATAGGTTTTAATGAATTTGAAAGAAGATTGATATTTAGAACATCAACACCATGGAATTCGGCAACTTTATTTAAATTGAAATCATTAGTTATAACTTTCGCTTTCATAACTTTTGCAAGCTGAACAAGTTTGGCATCAACCTCGGGAATATCCTTAAAATCCATATCTGAGATCTTTACCATAATTGATTGATCCTTCTGCATCTTGTTCAGAATATCGAGTCCGCGTCGTCCTCTGTTTCTTTTAATTGAATCAGCTGAATCTGCAATCATCTGAAGCTCGTTAAGTACAAAAGTAGGTATTACAAGAATTCCCTCAAGAAAACCGGTATCACAGATATCAGCAATACGTCCGTCAATAATAACACTTGTATCAAGAATTTTATATGGAATCAGTACATCTGAATCTTTGACACTCGTTGCAATAATTTTGTCCAGAAAACTAATATCTTCATGATTAATAAGGAAAAACATCATTACGGCAAAGCCTGAAATGTGATACAGAAGAGGTTTTATTATCCCGGAATATTTTTTTATAATATCGAGTTCGATTGAATTAACTCCAGTTACAATCAGATGTGCGGCAATCAGTCCGATTAAAAGACCCGCTATTGCAGAGAGGAGCTGTCTTGACTGGAAGCTGTGTGAAACATATTCTATTATGATTATTATACCTAGGGCAATCAATCCGGCGATACTTGCGGCTATGAGGATAGCTGTCATAGAAAAAGAAGAGTAAAATAGTGTTGTGAATATAACGGATGTAATTATAAAAAGAGTTCTGAAAATAATTATTAACATAATGTGACTCCTGATTAAAAAACAATAATAAGTATTATAAATAATATAAATATGAAGCAAAAAGTATTTTTTTGTTTAATAAATAATAGAAAAGTAACCCGTCAGACAGGGGCGTAATAATGAAGATGAACCGATAATTAAAGCCGGTTCCGGAATTGAGGATCTGAGGGTTATTCCTCTTCCTTAAAACCGGAAGAAAGAGCTTCGGAAACTATATTTCCAGCTTCATCAATGGCAATACTTTTGGACATAGCCACTTCATATGTAATCAGCTGATAGGCATTTTCGTAAAGTTTTCTTTCCATTATTGATAGTTCTTTTTCGCTCCCCCTTTTAAAAAGATCCCGGGCAACTTCAGCTACTTCATATATGGAACCGCTTTTAACTTTGTCTATGTTATTCTGATAACGGAGTTTCCAGTCTTCTTCTATTGCTTCTGCTTCAGTGGCAAGAATAGCCATAACTTTTTTTATATCTTTTTTAGGAATAATACTTCTTATTCCTATCTCTTTAGCATTACTTACAGGTATCATAACTTTCATACCGTTGCTGATAATTGTAATCATATAGTATTCGTTTCTCTTTCCGAGAACGACTTTTTTCTCAATTCCTTCAATTTCACCCACACCATGCATGGGATATACGATTTTATCACCAACATTGAACATTCTGGAACTCCTAGTTTATTTCTCATAATAAACGAGAAATAATAATTTCATTAAGAATTTGAGAACAACTTACACAGAATAAAAAGAAATGTCAATAAATGAATTTATCGCTATTCTGTCAATCCTTCTTTTTCCATGTATCTTTCAAGAACAGTCTTCATTTCATAGTGATTTCCATCACAAACCTTATTTGCTCCGCTCCCTTTGAGACCGATACCGCCTGATATTTTTTTACAATTTGGTCCGGGTATTAAACCTGTATACCAGCAGACGCCTTTTCCTTCGACATCGGCGGGTCGGGCCGCAAATACCGGATCCGGCATTCCGTTATAAGCATCTCTCATATAGTAACCCCAAATCGGCGCAGCTATTCCCGCTGCGGACTGTCCTTTTCCCAGTGTCATGAAAGATTTATCATATCCGAGCCATACCACAGCAGCTATATCGGGTGTATAACCGCAGAACCATGCATCCGTCCAGTTCTGGGTTGTACCTGTTTTACCAGCAGCACTTTTGGTGAAACCGGCCTGATTTCTAATTGCGTATGAAGGTGTTCCGTGATCTACAACATTCCGCATAAGGTCTGTCATAATATAGGCAACCGATTCGGGGATAACCTGTATAGTCCCTTCTATCTCTTTGGTCGCTATGATATTTCCCACTTCCTCTTCAATATTTACAAGCTCATTGCCGTCCCTATCAATAACATAACGTATTGCGAATGGAATAACGTCACGACCTCTATTAGCGTAAATTGCGTAACCTGTTGCCATTTCCAGAGGTGTAACTTCTACAGTTCCCAGGGCTAATGCCGGACCTGGTGTAAATCTAGTTTCGGGAATTTTAAGCATATTAGATGCGTAATCAATTACACCATCTGCCCCCACGAGGTCAAAAATTCTTATAGAAATAATGTTTATTGACTGAGCGAGAGCTTTCTGGATGTTTACCATTCCTGAAAAATCCCCCTCGTAATTGTCCGGTGACCATGTTGAGCCTGCTGCGTCGATATCGATTATAGGAACGTCAGGGAGTACTGTTGCGGTACTTATTACTTTATTAAAAATTGCCGAACCGTAAACAAAAGGCTTAAAAGAAGAACCCGGCTGTCTTCTTGCCTGGGCAGCTCTGTTATACTGGTTTGATACCTGAAATTCAGACCCACCTACCATTGATGTTATATATCCTGTGGGTGGTTCCACGGCGATAAAAGCCCCTTCGACTTTCATTGCTGAGGAGATTCCGGAAATCTGCGTTCTAAAAGCCTCAACAATATTATAATTTGCAGGTGCATCTGATAAGAGAGTTAGAATCTCCATGGAATCGATAACGTTTTCAACCATTGTCTTTTTAAATTGAGTATCAATATCGTTCACAATAACGACTGAGGGGAGATTGAAAATCAGACGGAGTTCACTGTATGCTCCGAAAAGACTTCGATCCACTGCGCCGTTATAAAAATTATTCATCCGGGTAGAGACTTTATCCTGTTCAATAAGCCCTTCACTCATATATTTCTGAGCGATTCTTTGACGTTTCAGGTTGAGAGTTGTATATACTGTAAGACCCTCATTATACATGAGGTCTTTTCCGAAACGGGCATCAAGAATCTGTCGAACATAATCTGTAAAATAGGGAGCGTTGTCTTCGTCTTGTGACATAGCTGTTTTTGTCGGGAATTCTGTTCTTAGTGATTCTACAAACGGGGGCCAGAAAGCCTCAAAAATTTCATTGGAACGTGCTTCTGTAAGGTATCCCGCATTGACCATTCGCGTCAAAGTGTCTCTATTTTTCTCATGAGCTTCACGCGGATACCTAAGAGGAGAATATCCCGTCGGTTTAGACGGCAGTGCCGAAAGGACGCTCCCTTCGATAAGAGACATATGTTTTACTTCTTTATTAAAAAAGAATTTAGAAGCAGTAGCTATACCATGACAGCCGTGTCCGAGATAAATCTGGTTAAAGTATATTTCAAGAATCTCTTCCTTGGAAAATTTCTTTTCTATCTGGAGCGCAAGGATTGCTTCAAGAGCCTTTCTCGCAAATGTTCTTTCACTTTCAGTAAAAAGCTGTTTGGCCAGCTGCTGAGTTATAGTTGACCCCCCCTGAGCAATAGTCGGACTGAAGGATTTAACGGAAGCTATAACATTTTTAACCATAGCTCTCAAAATTGCTGTGGGATTAATGCCGAAATGCTCGTAGAAGTCTTTATCCTCTTGAGCGAGAAAAGCGTTTATAAGAGTGCGGGGGAGCTGGTCGAAAGTAACAAGATCTCGTTTTTCCTGATAAAGCTCTGCTATAAGTTCGCCGTTAACATCGTATAATCGGGTCGGTATACTTGGCTGGAATTTTTTAAGATTATGAATACCTGAAAAATTCTTTATCTCAGATGTTATATAGCCGAATACCAGGCCGCCAGTGACTGAACAGATAGCCACAAGAATAAGAGCAATTTTTTCGATCTTTAATACTTTTTCTTTTATGTCCATAATTTCCATGCGGTATTCAAAAGATTGTTACAGTATCTGCTAAAATAAAAATGAGAGTTCATTAATCAACCATTATTTTTGTATGACTGGTACATAAAATTTCCCAGCAGATAAAGAACAGCAATTATCCCCACCCACATTACTATCTTAATAATAAAAATTAGAACTACTCCTATAAGCTGAAGAATCATCGGAAGAATAAATTTTAAGGTAATATAGATAAGAAAAATGATGAGAAGATATTTTATTATAGTGTGAGAAAATTCATTCATACTAGACTCCATATTATATTATAATTAAGTCTTTATTGAATCAGTAATAATTTCAACAACAAATTATTGTGTCGTCGGGTAAAAAAATATCTTTTTTAATGTGAAGTGACATAACAAATGATTTTAAATGTAATATATATATTAATTTCGATAAAAAATAAAAAAAATGTTGTCGAGATTAAAAGGATTATTTACTATTAACATAAATTGTGATATTATATTTTAAGTAATGGATGCTTAAAATTTGTTATCTTTATTTTAGGAGATAAAACTTATGAATTACGGAAGACTTTTATTAGTTCTAATATCGTTCATTCTGGTATTTAACCTTTCAGCTTCATCTCAGGAATTGAAAGAACTGGATACTAAAGGCAGCGATAATCTTAATGAAAATTTTAATCAGGCTGAAAAACCGGATGATTCTTACCTTGCACAATTCCATGCACAGGATGTTGTTGCTAAATTAGTTAAAAAGAACCTTGAGCAGATTTATCTTCTTAATGTTGTCGTAACTAATTTTGACAAGGGCTGGAAAGGTGATTATGATAAAATTTATGATGAGTACAAACGTGCAATTGAACTTTATTACAAAAGAGATATGATTTTTTCTAAAGTATGGTTTGAAAGAAATCAGAAATCTATATCTGATCTTATGAAGAAGATGACAGAGCAGTATAATAAAGATACACAACTCATTCTGGATGATTGTCATGCTCAGATTATAGCGCTTCATCTGAATCAGAAAACAAGATCGGATCCCAATAAGTTTAAAGAGCTTATTCAGAACCAGAGCAGACTTAAAATTGCATACGGTCAGATGGACGATGCTGAAAATGAGTATACATCGAAGAATTATGAGCAGTCTCTTTATCATTATAGAGTCGCAAAAGCATACGCAATAAGAATTCTTGAAACTGTAGCTTATGCTGACGAAAGTGATGGAAAGAATGATGGTCTCAAAGTTAAAGATGTAAAAGAAAAATATAAAAAAGATAAAGCTGATAACAGAAACAGAATTTATGAAGAAGTGAAAAAGGGCGAACAGAAAGCCGGTGATGCGAAAAATCCTCAGTAAATTAATTATCAAAACATTTCTGTAATATAAAAAAAGGGGGTTAATGGCCCTCTTTTTTTATATCTTAGTATTCAGGTAGTTCTAATAGCTCAATCTTCACAGGGTAAAAGGGGCGGCAGCACCTTAACAAGTCCTTTTGGGTTCCCTGTAATCACAGAAACGAAGTTTTCGGGACTTTAAGAAAATATTCAGGGTATATCATTTACGTGAATTTTATATTGAGAAATATGAGAAAAAAAAGAGTACTTATACTGTTTATTTTTATTCTTACAGCATTTATCCCTGATAATAATATTCAGGAGAATGAATTTCCACTTTTTCGGGTGGTAATTGATCCGGGACATGGCGGTGTTTATCTTAAAGATAGAAAAAACCATGGGGATAAATTTGATCTGATTAATTCAGAATATCTTAATAGTTTTGCTCCCGGAGCAGAGTATAAAGGTATTTTTGAGCATAAAATTGTATTCAATATAGCATTGAAAGCGGTGAATCTTCTGTCATACTGCTCGAAGGATGGTGATTTTGAGCAGTTTAAAAAAATACTTAAAAAATATACAGATAGTAATATTAAGAAGATATATATTCAGGCAATTATAAGCAGAAGTGGATCTCTAACACAAACTGAAGTGAAAAACAGTACAGATCCCAATGCCGAATACAGATTATATGATTTCCCGGGCCCTAATGGAGATATGCAAAAGGGGCGTATCTCGAAAATGAATGAATATAAACCACATCTTATAGTCTCTCTCCATCTTGCTGTTTCTGCTCCGCCTGATTATCTGGGCATGAATGGAATAATAGTTCCACCTTACAATGTGTTAAAAGAGGGTTTGTTGAGGCTTCAGAAGAAAGAGACTGATGTCTTCCTTGATGATAAAAATATACTTCGGTCATGGTTTAAAATTTCAGAAAGAATATCTTCAAAGTATGCATTCTATAATGATTCCGCTAATTATTTTACATCCTACGGAATTACTAAAGACTATAAAACAGATTATAATGATTATAAAGGTTATAAACATAATATGGTAACATGGAGATACCGGGATAATTTTCTATGGGATCTTGAAGCTGAAAAAAAACGTCCGAATACACAATATTCGTCGGATTATAACTCTTTCAGGGAGGAGGGGCGCTTCCGGGAGAGGGAGAAATCCCTTTATGAAGAGTATAGAAGGGGGAGCGGTTTTAAAGATTTCGGAGGAGATAATTATCACGCGACATATGAAATTATAAAATATATTCTTTTTTCTTTAAATGAGTCGGGTATAAGTCATAAAAATAGAATTCCAGGAAAACCTTTTATTTCAACATGGTCAGTTCCTTTGCTGGTTAATGCAATTAGTGCTTATATTGAATTGGGTTACCTGGATAGAAAGCAGGATAGAAATGTGCTTCTTAAGAAACAGGATGAAATTGCAGAGGGAGTCGCAGTGGGTGTTTATTCTTTACTTGCAGGTATTGATAATGTTAGAGGGGAATTTAAGAGTAAGCCTTCGGGAAAATCAATTGACCTTAATCGATATAATATTACACCTGAAAAAAGTTATTTTGATATTGTAACGGAATGAAAATGAGAATTTATCTTATTATTATAATGCTTTTTATTTCATCAGGATTAATTTCTGCTCCGGAATCATTTAGTAAATATTTTATCGAAGCAGCTTCAATCGCCAAACCATCTGTGGTTAATATTGTTGCTTATGAAAACAGGGGTAAAAACGGTAAAACAAAACTTGTCAGGATCTCTTATGGGACAGGGACAATAATCTCTAAAAGCGGTTTTATCGTAACAAATTATCATGTTGTTAAAAAAGGGGATGTTTTCAAAGCAATAAGCAATGATGGAACAAATTATGAACTTCAGCTGTTTAAAAACGGTAAATATTATCTTTCAGATTATAAAACGGATCTGGCAGTATTAAAACTTAATAATAGTGAAGGGGAAAAGTTTATTCCACTTAAATTATCAGATTCCAACAGTTTGAGCGAAGGGGAATGGGTGATTGCAATAGGGAATCCTTATGGTCTGAAACAGTCTATAACCGCAGGAATTGTTTCTTCTAAAGGAAGGGATAATATCGGTTTTACTGATATTGAAGATTTTATTCAGACTGATGTTTCGATAAATCCGGGGAATTCAGGGGGACCGCTGGTTAATCTTCATGGTGAAATGGTGGGAATTAATACTGCAATCAGATCGGCATCTGGCGGTTTCCAGGGTATAAGTTTTGCGATTCCATCCAATATTGTAAAACAGGTATGTTTTGATCTTACTAGTTTCGGAAGGGTAAAAAGAGGTTGGCTTGGATTAGTTGCCCGTGAAAAATTTGTTTCTTATAATAAAGAGAGTAAAAGTGTTGAGGTTCTGTCTGTTATTCGAAACTCACCCTCTGACATTGCAGGTCTTAAACAGGGCGATATTATTAAAGAGATAGATCAGCAGAAAATTGACAGCCTTGGAGCTCTTACGAAAATTATCGGAAATAAAGGTGTCGGTTCCCGTATTGAAATCCTTCTATCGCGAAATGGTAAAATTATTGATATTAAATTTGTGTTAAGAGAGAAAGACGAATATGTGCGGCTGCAGAGTGAGCTAGATCAGCTATTTCAATACTATGGTGTTGAGGTGGATGAGGATGCAGTAACAGGGAAGATCGTCGTAACCTATCTCTCCCCAAGGAGTCCTTATAAGGATATCGAAGAGGGAGATGTTATAATATCTGTTAATAATAAAAAGATTTCATCACTTGAGAATTTTATTGAAAAATACAGTGCATCTGACAGAAGATTACATAATATAACAGTCGTAAGAGAATCGGGAATTCATGAAATATATTTTGAAGATTTGAAGAATGAATAATATGAAAAAAATAAAGTATCAAATAAGTGTAATATTTGTAATTATGCTCTGCTCCATCCTTTTCGCGGAGGAGCAGGAAGTTGTTCTTGATGCCTCTTTTTTTAAGACTTTTAACAGCATGCAGATAATTCAGAGAGATGATATTTTATCCGGATTAATTAATAAAGTTATAATCGGACGGGGTAAAATTACCGCAATATCGGCAAATGAAAGATATAAAAAACGGTATAGAATTGTAATAGAGTCATCTGACTCTGTTTTATATAATCAAAAAATGATTTTTTTTGTTTTTATTGAAAATAAAGATACTGTCGATCTGCTTACGCTGGAGTCTAAATTTGAGTTTAAAGGGCAGCTTATGGGGTATACTCCACTTGGAACAAAAAGAAATGAATATATTCTTGATGTAATTTTAATGGATGGATCAACTTTAATAGAATAATAAAGGTAACTGTTCAAAAACCAGTGGTAAAATTGATCTCCGCCGCGCCTTCGGCGCGGCGGAGATAGAATGTCACCGGTTTTTGAGCAGTTATCAATAAAGGATTGGGCAATGGAAAATATTAAAAAATCTTATCAGACAATACTTGATGATAACTTCCCCGATGAAATGACAATAACATTCGGTAATCAGAAACTGCAGTATAAAAAAAGGATCTGGAAAATAGAAGATGAGGGAGTACAGGTTGAACGGGGATTGCGATATGGTGAAAATCCTGGTCAGGAAGCGGCAATGTATGAGCTTGTGAATGGAAACCTTGTACTTGCGGGATGCGAATATATTACACCGGGAAATTCATTTGTAAGCGGTATCGATGAAAATATGCTTCTTCAGTTTGGAAAACATCCGGGGAAAATTAATCTTACTGATATTGATAATGCGCTGAATATACTTAAATATCTTATGGACAGACCTGCTGCCGTAATTGTTAAGCATAACAATCCTTGCGGTGTCGCTTATGGTTCATCAATAGCAGAAGCTTTTAATCGTTCTTACAGAGCTGATAGAATTGCCGCATTCGGGGGATGTCTTGCTCTGAATAGAGTATGCGACAGGGAAACGGCAGAACTTGTTGCGGACTTTTATCTTGAGGTAATAGTAGCTCCGGAGTATGATGGTGAAGCTTTGGAGATACTCAAAAAAAAGAAAAATCTTCGTATTGTAAGAATACCGAGAATTGACCGTCTTGCAGAAGTTAGGGATGTGATTTTCCCTGACTTTAAATCTTTAATGGATGGCGGTTTTATTGTACAGCAGTCATCGACTACGAAAGTAAAATCAAAGGATGATTTTCTCCCTGCGATGGCTGAATATAAAGGAACGAAATACAGTATAGATAGATCACCTACGGAGAGAGAGTTTGATGACATGCTCTTCGGATGGTATGTTGAGCAGGGGGTTACATCTAACTCTGTAATATATGTTAAGGATGGCGTTACCGTAGGTATAGGAACCGGTGAGCAGGATAGAGTTGGTGTGGCCGAGATAGCAATTTATAAAGCTTACACAAAGTATGCCGATCTTCTCTGTTTTGACAGATACGGTATTACCTACAAGGAACTGGAATTAACTGTTAAAAAAGGTGAACGTAATAGTTCTGATAAAATAAAAATTGATGAAGATACATCGGCTGCAAGAGGTGGACTATTCGGAGCAGTTGCAATCTCGGATGCGTTTTTTCCTTTTAGGGACGGGGTTGATGTTATTATTGAACAGGGGATTTCCGGAATACTACAACCTGGAGGATCTATAAGAGATTTTGAATCGATTGAAGCATGTAATGAAGCGGATCCGAAAGTAACCATGATGTATACGGGGCAAAGAGCATTTAAACATTAACAATAAAAAACCCCGGCAAGGCCGGGGTTTTTTATTGTTCTTTATTAAAAAAGGAATTACCTTTTTTTCTTTTCATACTCTTTCATATATTGATCAATAAGGCTTATTCTTCTTCCCTGTTCCTGATTTTTCGGTTCATTCTCTTTTACTGGCGTAAGCTTCCCGGCGAAGAATTCTGCAATCAGGATAAATGGTTTTGTGAGGATTTCTTTTACGGTGACAAAATAGTCTACTATAAATTCCAGAATTGATTTAAAGAAAGGTTTCTTTGAACCTTTCGGGGTAGATTTAATTGGAGCTTTAATTGGAGAAAGAGCTTTCTGAACTGTATCAGCAGTTTTAGATGCTGCACTTACCATAGAATCGGAAATTGTTTTACCTGTATCACCTGCAACCGTTTTAACTTTGTACATAGATGGAATTATAGACGGTGTACGATCCAGACTTACCGATGGTATTCTTGATACCTTCTGAGATTTTCTTCTTGATCTTAGTGCGGGACCGCTTGATTCAGAACCTCTATCAATCATAAATAGAAATATATAATAAAAATACATAAAGAAATTGTAGAATATTCCAAAAAAAGCAATCCAGATATCAAGAAATCCCCAGAACACTTCGACTAAGATTTTGCCGAAATCCACTATTTTAAAAACAAAACTGAACGCGTTATCTATAGCAGCATTTGAGAATTGTTTAACCATACTATACTTCATAAAGTTGCTCCGAAGGATCTATTTTTGATTAAAATCTTGAAAAGATTAATATTCTTCTTTAAACTGAGTCAATGATTTTTTAAATTAGTATTAAAAACTTAAAGTCTGACGTTAAAGTTCATTTATATTGTAATTTTTTAGTGTAAAACATTTTTTTAATCAAAATGTCAACTACATGCTATCTAATATATCGGATTAAAAGGGTAAGAGAATGACTAAAATTTATATCGCTTCGCCTCTCGGTTTTTCGGAATCGGGAAGATATTTTCTTTACGATAAAATATGTCCGTTGATGGATAAATTAAATTTAACATGTATCGATCCGTGGAAGCTGACTCCGGAGTACCTTATCGAAAGAGTAAATAAGATTGAAGATGCTGATGAGAAAAAGAATGAATGGATTAAGCTTAATAGAATTATTGCAGAGAATAATAAAAACGGTATTATTGAATCCGATGGTATTTTTGCTATACTTGATGGCACTGATGTGGACAGCGGAACTGCCTCTGAGATTGGATTTGGGGCTGCGATGAATAAAAAAATATGCGGTTACCGGAGTGATTTCAGACGGGCGGGTGATAATGATGGAGCTATTGTTAATCTTCAGGTAGAGTATTTCATTTTAAATTCAGGAGGCCGGATAGTATCAGACCTCCTGGAACTGGAAAATGAATTGAGCAGAATCTTTATCTTTTAATAGGCTTTACTGCATAACTCTGTCTGAAAAGAAGTTTTTCTTCGTTATCAAAAATAAGAATAGTTACCTGATTAAAAAAATAGTAGTTTTTCAAAAATTTGCTTAAAATGCGTGACCTGAATGTGAGAAGATCATCCAGGGTATAGGGCTTTCCGGTTATATTATTTATTCCGGCTTTAATATTTTTCGGGTATTTCTGGTATATTTTTTTATCAGCTCCCGACGCATCCTTTACAATATATTCGTAATTTGAAAGATCATCGGGATATACCTGTATAAGTTTAATTAATTTTTTATCATCAAGATCGGGTCTTTCAAAACTTGATTTTGTTATATATTCCTTTTCATGAGTTGCAATAACAAAAATATATAGATCCATTGAAACATTAGTTAAGTTTTCAAGCTGGAACTCTGTTTCAAGAACTTCACCGCTATTGTCCGGCTGTTCTTTAGCAAAACTGAGATTTTTTAATTTGAAAAGGTCTGTAAATATTGATAATACAGGTTCTTTCTTGATATCAATTGTTGTGCCGGCACTCTTATCCTGTGAGAAAAGGAGTGCCGGGATAATCAAAAAAAGAGTGATTATGAGATGTTTCATTTTTATACCTTTAATTCAGTATTTTCTTTCTTAATTTTCGGCATGTATGTTTTTTTATTAAAGTATAATTCTTTCTATACCCTCTTTTTTAATTACCGATGAGATAAAGTTCTTTTTCCAGCCGCGGCCCAGAAAAATTTCCGCTAAATATACTGACATAGCTTTTCCTGTTACAGAGGTTTTATTATTAATTTTTGAAAGTCCCTGAACGCAGCTTGGACATGTTGTAATAACTGTAATGTTCTCTTTTTTGTCGAACATTTCGGAAATATTGAAGGCTTTTCTCTCTCTTAGAGAGTTTGATATTGATGGTGTTGAAAGGGACATTGTGCCCCCTTCTCCGCAGCAGTTAGGAGTGGTGATTGGCGTATTGCCGAGTATTGTATTGAAAGTTTTATCGATACCCATTGATTTTAAAGGGGAATGGCATGGGTCATGATAGAAAATCTGATCTCTATGTATTTTTTTGTAGAGATCTTCCCTTGCAATAAACTCATTAATATCTGTAATTTTTGCCTCAGGGAAAATATTTTCGATTTTGTATTTATCAAGCATTTCGTAACATGTTCCGCATGATACGATTACATCATCGATTTCCATATAGTTTATAATATCCGACATTCTGTGAAACAGAACCCGGTTTTCGTAACTCTTTGTATCGGCCTCTTTCTTCCTGCCGTTGGCAAGAAACGGATATCCGCAGCAGAGGTACTCAGGGGGAATGACTACACGTACTCCGGAGTTGTATAATAAGGCTATTACAGCAATACTTATATCCGGAAACATTCTTTCAGAACCGCATCCGGGAAAATAGACTACACTTTTTACTATGTCTTTATCAGGGTTATGAAACGCAAAAAAAGTATTTGCTCCTTTTAACCCAAGGTAATCCCGGAGTGAGGGAGTACCCGATTTAGGGAGACGTGACTGAAGTATGCCGTTGATTTTAGGAACAATAAATTCTGTTACTTTATTAACAGGCTTGTTTGCAATATATCCTAGCCGCTGCATTGAATAACCGAATTTCAGTATAAGCATACGGAGAAGTTTATTGGTATAATAACCTTTTCTTTTAAGATAAAAAAGAACAAAATTGGTTATCAGTTTCGGTTCAGATCTTTTTCTTTCATTCAGAAGATTTCTGATTGCAAGTGTAACTGTTGCAAAGTCAATATTAACCGGACAAGGCGTGTAGCAGTTGTGACACATTGTGCAGTGATCTGATACATCGCGAAGCATGCGGAAGTTTCTGAAACTGAGATTATTTGTTGTCTGTGCTTCGTAAAGGACAGCTTCAGTTATAAGAGTGACAGCAAGAATTTTATTTCTGGGGCTGTAAAACATTGTGCATGCCGGCACGTGAGTGTTGCATACCTCTTTACATTTTCCGCATCTGACACATGAGGCTATAGATTTGGTTAGATCTTTCATATCCGCAACTTCAAGTATAAAGGCTTCGAGTTCCAGCAGATTAAGTGACGGAGTATAGACCGAATTGTGAGGAAAATCGTGTCTTAGCTTTCCAGGATTGAAAATATCATCCGGGTCTGCCTCTTTTTTATAATCAGCATAATCATCAAGGATATTTTTATCAATAAACTTAAGTTTTGTAAGCCCTATTCCATGTTCACCTGAAATTACGCCGTTAAATTTATCAGTTGTTTCTCTCATTATGACTGCGGCAATTTCATCGGCATCGAGCATCATTCTGTAGTCATTTGAATGGACAGGGATGTTTACATGGATATTTCCGTCTCCGGCATGCATATGAGTTGCTATTATAAGTTTTCTGCTCTGTCTGAACTCTACTATTTCATTGAATGCGTTTATGATTTCATCATATCCGTAAAAATTCTTTCTGAATCTGTTAAGTACAGTTTCAGAAATTGAAAATTGTATATTTCCGTCACGAAGAAGTTCGAAAAGGATTTTATCTTTATATTCAGGATTTGTAATTCTTGACACTGTTCCGGCCGGATTTTCAATATTGTGGATATACTCTAGCTGGTCAGATTTGATTTCATTTATAAATGTGATATAAGATTCAATCTTGGATTGAAAGAAAACATCCTCTTTACCGTAAAGAGTTTTGAAATACTCCGTAAGATCATCAATCATTGAGCAGTTGTTTTCAAGCTCTTTCTGCAGATTAAGCCTGTCAATAAAATCCGAAAAATTAGGAAGGGAATCTACAGGTATAACAATATCTTCATTAAGTTTAAAGGCGTTTGTATGACGGGCAATTGCACCCAGATTTTTTCTGTCTTTCCAGAAAAGCTCTCTCTTCTCTTCCGAGTCTGCGATGAAGCCTTCTGTGTTATATTGTTTTACAATTTCCAGAATGCTGGCGGATGATATTTCGAGTTCTTCAATGTCGTCACTTTCGACATCTATTAGGAGTACAGCTTTTGGAAAATCGCTCCGATCGGATTTGTTTCTGTAATTTATTGCACTGACATATTTGTCATCAAAATGTTCAAGAGCAGTCAGATGCGCGTGATCATTTTTGTTGAAATTATCCAGTATCTCAACGATAGCTTTGGAGGCGTTTATCATATTTGTTCCGAAAAATTCCAGACAGATTGTTCTGCAGTGGTTGAAGGGTTTATAAAGAACAAATTTTGCAGAGATTATAATTCCGTCTCCCCCCTCTTTCTGAATTCCCGGAAGCCCTTTTAAAGCCTTGTTGGTTATATCTTTCCCGACTCCATTTTTCCGTATATCAAGTCCGCTGAGAATTATTGTTTTTAATAGTTTCTCGTTTTTCTTTTTCGGGAGAGAGTAAACTTCAAATACAACTTCATCTTCCGGTTCTATTTTTCTATGAGGATGATCTTTTCTCCGTACGTCAAGAACGTGACCTTCGGCATTGATAATCTTGAAAGAGAATATATTATCAATTGCTGTTCCCCACATTACACATTTTTTTCCGCCGGCATTTTCTGCTATATTACCGCCGATTGTTGACGCCCATGCCGATGTGGGATCGGTTGCGAATATGTACCCTCTGTCTTTGCAGAAATGAGTAACAGTTTCGGTAATGACACCGGCATCAGTTTCAATAACAGGGATGTTTTTCCCGTTTATGTTTACAAATTCAATCTCTTTGATCCCGCTCATTTTTTCTGTATTTATTATCATTGTATCGGGAACAACAGGAATTACACCGCCGGTAAGGCCGGTACCGCCTCCGCGGGGAATAATCTTAAGATTAAGAGATGCTGCTGCTTTAATCAGTTTTGAAATCTCTGAAGCATTCCCCGGGTATACAATAACCTCCGGATACTCCACGCGCCAGTCTGTTGCATCTGTTACGTGAGAGACTTTTTGAAAAGCGGAAAAATGTATCTGGTCTTTTGGAAGAATAGTGTTGAGGGTGCTGGAAATTTTTTTCCTTTTTTTTCTTTCGCTTTTAAATCTGCTGAAAAAGAGAGTGTCCACTTTTATCAGTTTTTTTACAAGCTCATGAATTTGTTCGTTGGAAGTTTTTGTTTTTATTGCATGAAATCTAATTTCGTGAAGTTTTTTTAATTTTTTCTGTTTCTTTATATCATCAAGAAAGTCATTAAATATATAGGGATTTCTATCGATTATAAATATATCACCGATAATTTCGAATATAAGCCTTGCGCTTCTTCCTGTTTTTCTCTGATGTCTCAGATCATTCAGAAGTTCCCAAGTAGCGTCATCAAAATATTTAAGAATTATTTCTTTATCTGAGAATGATGTATAGTTATAGGGTATTTCCCTGTATCCGAAATCTTTTTTCATGTATTGTATCCGTAATTTACAAATATAAAAATCCAATCTACTGACATAACTTATAAGTGTTTATGTCAAGTATTTTAGGAAGGGTAAATAATCAGGTCCTCATCGGAGCTGGTAGTAAAATTGGCAGGAGAAAAGTTTTTTGAAGCGGATTAAACTATTTCTAATTCATAGAATCTTTGCACTTTTGCTGTGGTTAGATATGTTTGCCGCCATGGCAGAAGTGCCTCCGAAAATTGGGAAGTAATTTGGAAAAATGAAATTAAGGGATTATTTGGAATACAATATTAAAATCCAAGCTTATCACTGATCTCCTGCATTGCTTTAAGTGATATTTCGGCGAATTCATCAAGGGGTATTCCTATTTTTTCGCACTCCATTATGTTCTCTCTTCTTACCGATGCTGCGAATATTTTTTCTTTCATCCGTTTGGTTATGGATTTTGCTTTTACACTTGCCAGCTTTTTATCGGGGTATACCATTGTCGTGGCAAATATAAGACCTGTGATAGTTTCACAGGCAGCCAGGGCATGCTGAAACTTTTCTGATCTCTCCAGACCGGATGCTTCCTCATTGTGCATTTTTATTGCATCAATAATTTCAGGTTTGTACCCTTTTTCACTTAATATTTCAACAGCTTTCAGTCCGTGAGTTTTCATGTCTGCATTTGTTACCTCTACGTCTATATCGTGGAGAAGGCCTGCAGTTCCCCACTCGTGCTCATCTTCACCCAGACGGTTGGCAACGGCGCGCATAACAACTTCAGAGGCCAGTGAATGTGCAAACATTCTTTCATTGGTGATATACTGCTTTAATAGCTCTAAGGATTCGTCTCTTGATACGGTCATAACTGTTACCTCTTCGAATAAGGCATATATTAATATTAAAATAATTACTGCAATAATTATTCCGTTTTAAAAGATCAGTTTGAATCAGTGCACAAATTTTTCTATACTGTAAACTACCATAGCCAAATGAAGAACAGCTCCTCCAATTATAAATAAGTGAAAAATTTCGTGGAATCCGAAAAAATCGGGTATTGGATTCGGTCGCTTAATTATATAAATTATGGCGCCGACTGTGTAGGATATCCCTCCGGCAGCGAGAAAAGTAAGTGCCGCGGCAGGCATTGTATTCATTAGTGTTGAAATTGGAATTACTACGATCCATCCCATTAAAAGATAAATCATTGTTCCTATAACACGAGGTGCATTAACAAAGAATAGTTTGAAAATAATTCCTGAAAGCACAAGTGTCCATTGTGCAATGAGTATTCCCCATTTCATGTTTCCTTCAAGATAAAGGAAACAGATTGGTGTGTATGTTCCCGCTATAAGAAAAAATATTGCCGAGTGATCGAGTTTTCGCCAGACAGTCTTATCGTTCTCAATAACTTTTTTAGTGTGATATAAAAAACTCGCGCTGAAAAGAAAAATACCTGACAGCCCGTATATAAGTGAGACTATCTGAGCTGTTATATTGCCGGAAGATATTATCAGTAATATAATTGTACCGATAATCATAACCGGAATTGTACCTCCATGTGTATATGCGGAAATTTTTTCGGTGTGAGGAATTTTCATGTACTTACTCCTGCTGTGATATTTATAAAGTTCTTAACCGTTGTGAGTATTAAAAGTTGCATTTTTTTGCAACTATCATAGAAAAATTATGTTTGCTATATTGAAACTTAATGATTAACTGAATTAAAGATAAAGATAAGGAGTTTGAAATGCCGACACCATCTACTGCAGCACAGGTTATTGTAACTATAATCCCGATAGTGGGGATTGTAATGGGTTGTTTAATAATCTTTTTTTATCTTCTCTGGAGTTATAAACTGAAGATACATATGATTGATAAGGGTATTTATACCCGTGTACCTTTTGATATGGATACATTTTCACTTTTCCTGGGTCTTGTTCTTTTTATACTTGGACTTGCTCTTACAATTTTCTTTGTGATAAAAGACGTATTCAGTTATGGCATTTTAAGCGGTCTTATACCGGTTTCTGTAGGGGTGAGCCTACTGATATTTTTTATTGTAAGACTTAAGATAAAATCAAAAAATGCCTGAAAATTTTTTATCCGACGAGCATATTGTCAGGCAGGTTCAGAAAGGTGATTTTGAATTATATAGTCTGATTGTTGAAAGATATCAGGATAAGATATTCAGTATAGGCATGAGATTTTTTTACGATAGGGATGATTCTGCAGATTTCACGCAGGAGGTTTTTCTCAAAGCATTTAAGAAAATTGAATTATACAGGGAGATAGCTCTCTTCAAATACTGGTTAGTTAAGCTTGCATATAATCATGGAATCAATATGAAGAAGAAAAAACAAGATGAAGGTTTCGAGTTTAACAGTGAAGAGATTAAATCAAATTATGAGCTCCCTGAAAATAAACATATTTATGGTGAAATTAAACAGCTTCTTGAAGAGGAGATTAACCATCTCCCTGAGAGATATAAGATATGCATCGATTTTTATTTTTTTCTGGGATTGAAATATAATGAAATAAGTGAAATTACAGGCTATCCTATAAACACTATAAAGTCAGATGTATTGAGAGCAAAAAATATATTAAGGCAGAAACTCAAAGGTACAATAGCGGAGGAGTATTATGAAATGCAGTAAAGCAGTTGAAGATTATCTTAAACTCGACAATAGTTCTCATACACCTTTTATTCTAAAACTTCATCTTATGTTTTGCAGAGGGTGCAGTGATGAAGTATTACGATTGAAAAAAGTATTCAATCTGTTGAAAAAAGATTCGGTATATAAATCTCCTTATGGTATTAAAACTACTGTTATGGATATAATCAGAAACGAAAGAGTTTATGTCATAAAAACAATTTCAGGCTTTAAATGGGTTACTATTGGTTCAATTATTTTTTTCAGCATATTTTTAATAAATTTCAGTGATTCTTTTCTATGGCTTAAACATGAGTTTGGTTCAGATTATATGATACCAATGAGTATTGTTATGGGATTTGTCTTTACTGCCTATTCAGCTGTACTTATCGGCTGCAATTATGAGAGTATCAAAAAGTATCTGGAACTCCATTACAGATGGAAGATTAAGTAAATAAACGTAAAAAAAATATTGACCGTATATTATTTCCGGTTTTAATCTGACATAATATATTTTCTGAGATGGTGCAGCATGAGTGATTATGAAGCTTATACAAAAATTCTAACAAAATCCGTTAATCATATCTTTAAAAAATTCTTAGATGATCACAACATATCTGAAGTCTATGAAAGCCAGGCGTGTGAAAAGGACCCTCAGGTTGCAATTGAAATTAAAGGGACTCTTGAAGGGGAAGTTGTGATCAATATTCCTCAGAAAACCCTTACACAAATTTCCAGGAAATTTATTGGTGACCCGAAGGCAAAGATCTCTAAAAATATGAGTGCCGATATAGCAGGTGAGCTTGCAAATCTTATTACGGGAACATTTGCAAACTTAATGCAGTATTCCGAGCACGATCTTATACTCTCTCCCCCTGAATTTAATGATGATCCCATATCTATTAAAGCTTTATATGATAATGTGAATATGTCATTCATTTCATCTTTCGGCGGATTTGATATCGATTTTTATTACAGAGATAATTGAGAGTTTACATTAATTGTCGCTAGTGATTTGACCGTGTATTTTTTCATTAAACCTTTTAAAACTCACCCCGGCTACTGCCGATCTTCTTTCTTTGATGAAAAAAGAGGAGCTTAGTAAAAAGAAATCTTTACAGAAAAACAAATAATCATTAGATTATTTTTGAAGTCTTTTTATTAATGAAAAAATAATTGAAAAGTAACTATTATTATATAAATTGAAATCTTGGATTCAACAATTAAGTGCAATAAAATATATAAAATAAATGAAAGTTTATAAGGAGAATTATATGATTCAGATCAGGATGTTTTTATTTGCTTTAGTTTTAACGGTATTTTCAGGAGTCGGTCTTTTTGCAGATTGTGTTGAAGGTGACTGCCAGAATGGAAAGGGTAAATTTAAATACAGTAATGCTGCAATTTATGAAGGTCAGTTTAAAAACGGGCAGATGACTGGTAAGGGTTTGTACACTGACAAGAAAGGGGACAGTTATGAAGGTGACTTTACTGATGGAAAACTAAACGGGAAGGGGAAGGTGACTTATAAATCCGGTGAGGTTGCCGAAGGTGATTATAAAGATAACCTCCTTGATGGTAAAGGATCAATCACAACAAAGAGCGGAGATAAATTTACCGGAGATTTTGTTAAAGGAAAGAAGAAGGGTAATGGAGAGTTTGTGTTTACTTCGGGAGAAAAGTACACAGGTATGTTCCAGGACGATTTTTTCCATGGAGAAGGTGTATACAGGTATTCAAACGGTGCGTCTTTTTCCGGGACATTTGTGAAAGGGAAACCTAACGGAACCGGATCATTTATTGACCCTGCAGGAGATGCATATACAGGAAATTTTTTAAATGGCAAACTTAATGGAAAAGGGAAAGTATTTTTTAAAAACGGATCAAAGTACGAGGGGAATTTTATAAACAGTACAATGAGCGGAGATGGATCATTTGTTGATCAGAATGGGAATCAGTATGTTGGTGATTTTAAAAACGCCAAGTTGAACGGTAAAGGGAAAGTAACTTTTGTAAACGGCGAAATTTTTGAAGGAAATTTTAAGGATGATATTCTTGATGGGAAAGGTAAGCACACATCAACTAAAGGTTCAGTTTATGAGGGAACTTTTAAAAAAGGCAAATATGACGGCAAGGGTACACTGACTCAGGCTAATCAGATAAAATATGTTGGTGATTTTAAGGATGGTCTTCCTCATGGGAATGGAGCCATCCTTAGACCTGACGGAACTGAAGACAGAAAAGGTAAATTTGTTAACGGGAAATTTCAGGATAAGTAGAAGTTAGTTTTAATGAAAATTATTAATATAAGATCAGTTTCACCGGAAGAGCTTATTGATATTACCGGAGAGGTTGTATCTGCAGTTAAAGAAATGAATGTGAGTGAGGGGTTATGCTGTATCTATACCCCTCACACTACTGCTGCAGTGACTATAAATGAGAATGCCGATCCGGCAGTTAAGAGAGATATCCTTGCAGGACTTAAATCATTGAATCTCGAAAAAGTGCATTATCTCCACGGTGAAGGTAATTCTGCAGCTCATATTAAATCATCGATGATCGGTGCTTCGGAAATTGTAATAATTGAGAAGGGGAGACTTCAGTTAGGGACTTGGCAGGGGATATATTTCTGCGAGTTTGACGGTCCGCGGGAGAGAAAGGTTTACATCTCTGTCAGTTAACATCTTCATCAAATAGTATCTGCTGGTTATCTTCAGCCATTCGCGAAAGTTCAATCCCAAGATGTTTATAGGCATGAGCTGTTACCATTCTCCCTCTTGGAGTCCGCTTCAGTAAACCTATTTGAACCAGAAACGGCTCGTAGTAATCTTCAAGGGTATCGGTCTCCTCGCCTACGGAGATTGCGATTGTTTTTAAGCCCACAGGTCCGCCGTTATATTTCTCAATAATTGCAGCGAGAATTCTCCGGTCCATTTCATCCAGCCCAAGTTCATCTATGTCGAGTCTTTCAAGTGAATACTTTGTAGTTTTAAGATCGATTTTTTCATGTTTCATAACTGTGGTAAAGTCTGCGACACGACGTACCAGTCTGTTTACAATCCGCGGTGTTCTTCTGGAGCGTTTTGCTATCTCAAGGGCGGCGTCGTCATCCATCTCAATACCGATTATTCCCGCAGTTCGTAAAGCAATTTTTTTCAGGTCTTCGGGCTCGTAATAGTTAAGTCTAAGTGGAATACCGAATCTGTCCCTCAGGGCTGCAGTTAGGAGCCCTGTCCGTGTTGTCGCACCCACCAGAGTGAACGACGCGAGATTGAGTTTTATACTCTTCGCTCCGATCCCCTGACCTATAATTATGTCAATTGATCTATCCTCCATTGCGGGATAGAGAATCTCTTCAATAGCCGGTGACAGTCTATGTATCTCATCGATGAAGAGTACATCGTGTTCCTCCAGTCCGGTGAGAATTGAAGCGAGATCACCAGCCTTGTCAATTATAGGGGCAGATGTCGCTTTCAGATTGACACCGAGTTCCTGAGCGATAATAAAAGCAAGCGTAGTTTTCCCAAGACCTGGAGGTCCGGAAAGAAGTATGTGATCTAATGATTTTTTCCGGAGTTTTGCAGATTCTATAAAGACTTTCAGATTATCTGTTATTTTTTTTTGGCCGATGAATTCATCGAGACGAGCCGGCCTTAGAGATAGTTCATGATCTGAATCTTCTTCAGGGATTTTATTTGAATCTAATATTCTGGATATCTGATCCATCTTATGTCAGTGAGTAGTTTATAAGTGTTTTTAATATTGAATCAGAGGTTTTCAGTTCGAGAAGGTTTTTACGAAGTGATGCGTCGCTCATCATTTTTGCAATATTTGCCAGAGTTTTTATATGTTGAGTAAGTTTATCCTTTGGGACAATAAGGAGTATCACTATCTTTACAGGTTCATTATCGATTGCTTCAAAATTTAAACCTTTTGGGGTTAAAGCCATAACCATAATTATATTGTTAACTTTAGAAGTTGAACAGTGAGGTATAGCCACACCATTACCAATACCGGTACTCATAGATTTTTCTCTCTCTATGAGGGCATTTTTAACAGTCTCAGCATCATCATGGGAAATTTCTTTATTTTTGACAGCCAGATCGACCATCTCTTCGATAATTTCCCATCTGTTTTTGGCATTGGTTTTAACCAATATGTTATTCTTTTTTAAATTTTCCAGCAGGCTCATTTTGAATTTATCGTTATCATTTTATTTAAGTTAATACTATGACTTATTGATTTTTCGTCAAGTCTATAATTCATATATAATTAGTATTTGAATAATTGAATTTGCAAATGCCATGAAGTTTTTTAAACTGAAATTGTATAGTATTAATTTTTTTAAAAATAAATTTAAATATGCAAGGGTTTGAAATCTGAGATAGTTTTTTTTAGCAGCGGCTGAGGTGTGGATGATAAATTTTATTAACATTTCACTAGTAGCTGCAAAAACGCTTATTTCCCTAGTTTAGCCGGAATTAAAATTACATTTTTTTTGGAACTGAATTTTTTGAAATGTTAATCTTCTTAAAAACCACGAAAACAGGAGAATTTATTAAAGTGTAAAAATTTGTTGACTCTTTCATAAAGAATATATGTATTAATAAGGATTCAATATAATCATTGAGAGGGATTTATTATGATACACCTTGAGGAGAAAGAGAATGGACTTTGTATTATTAAGGTTGTAATGCGGGAAGTTCATACCCTTGATGTCCCTGACCTGAAAGAAAAAATCCAGCAGGCGATCGTAGAAAAAGGGATTAAAAAAATGGTTCTGGATCTTTCGAATGTTAAACTAATTACCAGTACCGGCATTGGAATTTTTCTAAATATTAATCAGATTCTAAAATCTCAGCTCAGACTTGCATGTCCGAATGATGATGTTAAGAAAGTACTTGAGCTTACAAAGGTTACATCTGTGATAAAACTGTTTAATTCAGTTGATGATGCTTTGGCTGGTTTTTAAATAAATTTTAAATCTCCCCGTTTCGCATCGCTCAAAATCCCCCTTCATAAAAGGGGGTGGCCGATAGGCCGGGAGATTCCTGGTCTTATATAGAGAACTATTTGGTGAGAAATCATCTGGTTAAGTAGCAGTTACAGATATTTATGA
>JBBRFT010000001.1:0-55778 GCA_038241375.1 Spirochaetota bacterium | reverse complement strand
TATTAAAAATCTTAGAAACATTGTCCCCCCTGTTTTGTGAAAGCTCCTATCCGCCGGAGCCTTATCTTTATGAAATATCTGAATTAATTATAATCACTTTTGAGTTGAATATACAAGTGAAATGTTACCTGTATATATTATTCTACAAAATATACGGAATATTATGCACAAAGTAATAAATTTGAATCATTAAATCAAGATGATTTTTTATATTTTTGAAGATAGCTGGGAAGGTTATTATTTAACTTGAGCCTGAGTTGTAATATGCCGGAATTAGTCTTCGTTTAAAAAAGTATGGAGTATCTTCATAACTTCCGGCATCATCTTTTCGATTTCGTCCATCTCTTCCGGTGAGAATTTAGAAAGTACGTGGTCAGATACGGACATCGATTCATTTTCGGGACGACCGATTCCGAAACGGATTCTGTGGAAATCTGCGCTTCCGGTTTCTGTTATAATTGATCTTATTCCGTTGTGACCTTTGTGGCCGCCGGCGAATTTTGTTTTTACATCTCCAAATTTCAGCTCAAGTTCATCATGAAATACAATAAGGCTGGAATGGTTTTCTCCGTAGAAATCCATGGCTTTTTTTACAGCCTTTCCACTTTCATTCATATATGTCTGGGGGAAGAGCAGAAGTACATCAATCCCTTCGATTTTGCCGGTACCTGTCTCTGACAGGAAATTCTTTTTATTTATTTTGATGTTATTAAGCCCGGCGAATTTTTCTCCCGCCATAAATCCGATATTATGCCTAGTGCGGGTGTATTTACTGCCGGGATTTCCGAGAAATGCGAGAATTTTCACCTGATGTAGTTCCTGAAACGCTAAATGCTGAAATCGAGGTTTTTAGTAGCTGAATCGAGATTGTCGAAAATTTTAATTCGTTTGTCAAGACCGGTGATTTTAAACATCTGCATGATATCACCATTTATATTGATCAGTGAAAAGTGTTTGTTGTTCTTTTCGGACTTGGTATAATAAACAACTATTATTCCAAGGGATGAACTGTCGATAAATGTCATTTCGGAAAGATCGATAAGTATATGTTTTTTTTCATCTACATATTTGTTCAAAAGAGTTTCAAAAGGGGATATGTTTTCTATGGAAAGTGTACCTTTTACATTGATTAGTACAAATTCGTCCTTTATCTCTGTTGTTATTTTCATTCGCATGACCATTTGTTTTATTTATATCTCTTCTTAGATTATCGTCAGAAATCTGTAAAAATTCTACAAAATACTTTTATGAGCGGCATTTATTATAACGATTATCAAATAATTAAGAATATTGTATTTCAACTAAAAAAAGAAATAAGTATTTATTTTTAAAAAAAATTGGAACTTTGTAATTTATTATACTTATTTGTGATAATAGGTGAAAATACTTTCAAAATCATTTTTTTACTTTTACAAAGTTTATTGCTGTGATGTCAATGGAATAACTGAAACTTTCTGAAAATTTATAATATCATTTGTCTTCGAGTGAGATCTTCTATATTTTAAATAGGTTTTACCCGCAAACTTCTGGTAAAAACGCTCTTTACTTCACTTGATGCGCGGCGGAAATAAAATGAAACCAGTTTAAGAACAGTTGCTTTAAATACGAAAATGTGAAGAATAATAAAGTTGACATCTGAATTTGTGAAATTAGCCTGTCAGAGTTGTATAAAAATCATACATAACGGGGCAATATTATGCCTAGAGCAAAAATCTGGGGCTACCTGGCGGTTATTCTGTCTGCGGCTCTTTTCGGCTTGAGTATATTCTCAATCTTCATTCTAAACTATCATGATTTTACAATCTTCAATGCTGTTAATCTGAATGAACTCAGCACTATGACATTCTATGCCGTATCAATACCTCTTGCAGCTGTTGCAGTTTTTGTACTCTGTACAGGGTTCTGGATAGGATGGATAATATTGACTATAAAGGTGGTACCCCCAATGCCTGAAATCGTTGAAAAAAAAGATAATTCAAAAATCAAAGCAGTTTTTCTCTGCCTGATTACGGCGTCACTTTCTGCTTTAATAATTTACGGAGTTTATGTTAGAAGTTTCTGGGCGCTTGCCGTACCTGCTCTTGTTATTTCTGCTGTTGTTCTTGGAGCAGTATTCTGGGTAGGGATGGCTATTATATCAACCAGATCGACTCTTATTCCGAATAAAAAATAATAAGAATAACGAAGATAAAATGAGAGTTTTAATTCTTGGTTATCGAGGTAATCCCTACTGCGGAGGGCAGGGGATATACATTTACAATCTTTCAAAAGAGCTTGCGAAGCTCGGTGTGACCGTGGACGTCATGGTGGGTCCTCCATATCCCGATCCTCTTGAAGAATGGGCGACAGTCTACAAAATCGAGAATCTTAATATGTGGTCAATCAAGACGAAAGATATCCCGCTTGAAAAATTGAAGAGAATACTCTCTCCATGGAACTTTATCGATTATGTTTTAACACGGCTTCATCTCTTTCCCGAGATGGAGACATTCAGTTTCAGGGCTTTCTTTGCTCTGGAGAAGATTCTAAAAACAAAAAGATATGATCTTATTCATGATATACAATCTCTCGGATGGGCAACGGTTCCTATGAAGGGTTACGGAATCCCCATCGTGACTACGGTTCATCACCCTCTTACTAAAGACAGGGAGGCTGATCTGCAGAGGAACTGGGGAATCTGGGATAAGACTACAACGATTCTTTTCTATCCGCTTGTTATGCAGGGCTTTGTAATCAGGAGAATCGACAGAATTATTACTTCATTCCATGAAGGTGTAGATGAGCTGAAGAAAGCTTTCAGGGTTAAGAAAGAGAGAGTCTCCGTTGTCTACAACGGTATGGATGTTGATATGTTTCAGAATACCGGCGAACCGAGAGAGGAGAATGCTCTTCTCTTTGTCGGGAACACCGAGGATACAAAGAAGGGACTTGTCTATCTCTTCGAAGCGATGACAATGCTTCCTGAAGAGGTTACGCTTACAATCGTTGATGACGGACCTCCGAAGAAGATGACTGCAGGTGACCTTATCAAAAAGTATAATCTAGGACACAGAGTTAAGTTTACCGGGAAGCTGAGCTATGATCAGCTTGTCAGCATGTACAGCCGTAAAACTATTCTTGTAATGTCGTCACTTTTCGAGGGTTTCGGACTTCCAGCAGTTGAGGCTATGTCGTGTCAGACTCCAGTTGTGGTTACTACAGCCGGTTCGCTCAAAGAGGTTGTGTCGCCCGACTGTGGAATACTTGTTCCCCCCATGGATCCTGTGGCACTGAAAGACGGGATTATGAAACTTCTGAAGAATAAAAAAATGCGTGAAAAGATGGGTAAAAACGGGCGTAAATGGGCTGTTGATAACTTTGCCTGGTCCGTTGCAGCAAAGAATACACTTGAAGTTTATAAAGATGTAATTAAGGAATACAGGAGCAGAGTATGAAGATCTGTCTGCTTACATATAGAGGTAATCCATACTGCGGAGGCCAGGGGATTTACACAATGTATATCGCCCGCGAACTGGTGAAGCTTGGTCATGAAGTTCATGTTATACAGGGGCCGCCCTATTTCCCTCCAATGGAGGGCGTTCACATCCATTACGTGAGCAACCATAACTATTTTAATAATAAAACTAATTATATAAAACCTCACAAACCCTTCGCGACACTGAAGCCTTTAAATTTTTATGAGTTTGTCGCGTCAAAACTCGGGATATTTCCCGAGATTGAGACTTTCTCTTTCCGTGCGTATTTTAAACTTAAAGAGCTTTTGAAAACACACAAATTCGATGTTATACATGACAATCAGAGTCTTGGATATGGTTTTCTTCTTATCAAGAATTTTGGTGTGCCGTTTATTTCGACAATACATCACCCTCTGTCGATTGACCGGACTACATGGTTTGAGTATCCCTCGGATTTTCTTCTTAAAGTTAAGAGAGTTCTCTATTATCCGCTGATTATGCAGGGTTTTGTTGCAAGACGGATGGATCATATTCTTACAGTTTCTCACGATGCGAAGGTTGAGATTGCTAAAGCTTTTAGTGTTAAGCCGGAGAAGATGAGTGTTGTGTATAACGGGCTCGACACCAGTATATTCAGGCCTTTGCCGGGAGTTAAGAAAAAAGAGAACAGTCTTATTTTTGTCGGTAATGTTGAAGACAGGAAGAAGGGCGTTGTTTATCTGCTCAAGGCGCTCACTCTTACTAAAAATAAAGTTCATCTCACTGTCGTTGACGGTGGAGCTCCTAACAGGCGTTATGTTACAAAATGGATCGATAATTTCGGAATTAATGACCGTGTGCATTTTACCGGGAAGATTCCGGGTGAAAAACTTATAGAGCTTTATTCGCAGCATCAGATTGCGGTTTCACCTTCATTGTACGAAGGATTCGGTTTCCCTGCAGCTGAAGCAATGGCTTGCGAACTTCCGCTTATTTCATCAGACGGAGGGGCTCTCCCTGAAGTTGTTGGTGAACATATGAAAACAGGTTATGTTGTTAAATCGAGAGATCCCTACGCGCTTGCAGAGGCGATAGATTTCTTTATAGATAACCCCCATATCCGGGAAAAGATGGGTAAAGCCGCGCGTAAAAGAATCCTTGAAGTCTTCACCTGGGAGAACGCGGCGCGGGAGATGGAAGAGATGTACAAGGGGGTTATCGATGCTCACAGTTGATTTTGACAGGCTGGCAGTTCAGAAAGGAAATGTTGTTCTCGATGCCGGATGCGGGCTCGGAAGGCACTCAATTGAATTTATGAGACGCGGCGCATCGGTGTTCTGTATGGATCTTGATATCGGATCTCTTCTGAAGACACGCTATACGCTTGCCAGTATGAAGCAGAGCGGCGGATCGCCGGAGGGTGCGAGTTTCGTAACTCATGTAGGTGACGCTCTTAACCTTCCATTTAAAACTGGAACTTTTGACCGGATAATATGTTCAGAAGTTATGGAACATGTTGATGACGATTTCAAGGCCTGCTCGGAACTGGCAAGAGTTCTTAAGACAAACGGAAGAATTGCAATTACTGTTCCGACATTTTTCAGCGAGATAATATATGACACATTGACGTATGAATATTTTACATCGCCGGGCGGTCACGTCAGGAAATATTTCCCTTCAGAGCTTGCGGAGATTATGCGGAAGAACGGTCTTGAAGTATATGCTGTCGGTTTTAAGCATTCTTTTCATACGATCTGGTGGATTATCAGATGTGTTGTGGGACTTAATAACGCGGAACATCCCATGACGAAGGGGTACCATAAATTTTTGACTCTGGGGCTCTTTTCGAAGTTTATGCGGAAGGCGGAACTTTTTGTAAATTATTTTTTTCCGAAGAGTGTGGTGATTTACGCCTGGAAGAAGTAATTTGAGGAATAAATATTATTAACAAAATCGTCGGAATCTTTTCCTGGATTCCGAATGCGCGGCGGGGAGCAATTTTATTCAGTTTAATCGCATTCTTCATTTTATCAAGGGTCATATCCTCCATACTGTTTACTCACCCCCGTACACTTCAAATACAAGTTCGTCATGAACCTGCATTATCGGCTTCTGCTCGTTGTACTCTGGGCTTTCCGGTTGTTCTTATTGCATTCTCTTTTTGTTTTGAAACTCTTTTACCATAAACATAAAAAAATGTTTCGAACTCTGCAGTTCGGCTGGTGAGACCCTCGAACCACTGTCGTATCGGACATCACTTTTGTGTCAAAAAAGTGGTACCTGGGCTCACGAAATCGATGAAAAAATAAAAAAAATTGAAACACGAACCTGGGTAAAAGCAATTGAAAATTCATTTCAAAAAAATCCGGAAGTCTACCCCGATTGTTTAAAATATATGATTAAAGATATGGTATATTTATGACCTGCTGATAACGCGATTAAGATGCTCGCTAAACGCATGTTATAATCGGCGGGTATTTTAAGCCGTTTGCAAAACAGGTAAGATCTCCTTGAAAAATTTTCAAATTTTAGAAGATATAAAGGTGTTGACTTAATTTATTTAATGGATGTAAGTATGCAATCATAGGAAATGCTGTTTTTTTAACAATAGCGCGAATCGCAAAATTTAATTAACTGAGACTTGTAGTGGACATTTTGTCAAGTTTGTTACTTGTTGAAGATCCGGATAAAATTCATTATGATCCTTTATCTGTAGAGATTTTATGTAAAAACTCTACAGTTTTAACGCAGTTTTTTTAATCAATAAAATTCACATGGATTATATTTGCGGTCCGGTATTTGTCTATCATGTAAAATGCTCCGGAAAGGAAATACTTCATCTGGGAAGTATGGATGTTGATACATCGGAATTTGCGGAAGTCATGAAAAAAAAATATCCTGAAGTTCCAGTCTATGTGCCGGAGTATGGTGTTGTATTAAACCTGTTTTGATTTAGCGGGAGTTCAGAGTGATCAATCCTTTTGCGGTATATTTATTAAGGATGGTTTTATATCATGAAATTCCGTACTTATCTCATGTAAAAAATTAAAAGAAAAAAATGTTTTCTCAATAGACATCACCAGTGATGCTAATGCACTTTTTTTTGATAAGTAGTTTAAATAATGTATTTCGCCGGTTCTTTCTTTAATAATTTCCTCAGGATGACTGGTGAAGAATAATACCGGCAATTGACGAATTGAATTAATCTGCTCAAAAGCAGTTATACCACAGATTCCAGGACCCAGATCAATATCCATTACAATAACATCAATTAGTGTTCCGGTTTCTATAATATTTACAGCGTCCTCGCCCCGCATAACATAAATGGGGTTATAACCGGAATTTTTTAAAATATTAATTACAGGCGCAGCGGCAACAATCTGGTCTTCAACTAAAAGTATGGTTTTCTGTTTAGATTCCATAGTATTATATAACCTTGAATTTAATCCTGCGGTAATTCAACAGATAAGATTTCTTCGTACTCAATCATTTCATCAAGATCGAGTAAAAGTATAAGGTTGTCATTATAGCTTGCAATGGAGGTAATAGATCCGGATTTCATTTTTGCATCAACCCCGGAATAATCATGAATTGATTCCGATGAAATATCTATTACATCAGCTACTGAATCGACTATAAGGCCGATTGAACTATCTTTTAATTCAACTATAAGTATAACCGTTGTCGAATCATAATTTCTTGTGTTCATCCTGAATTTTACTCTGACATCAATTACCGGAACGACTTTTCCCCTTAAATTGATTACACCTTTCAAGTAATCCGCTGCATTGGGAATATGTGATATCGGTATTATTCCGATAATTTCCTGTACGCGATTGACATCTATACCGTAAGTTTCATCATCAATCTTAAAGGTTACATACATTTGACTTGTTGTGTCCGACATTTTGTGTTTTATATCTTTTCTCTCAAGCACATCCCGCATTTTGAACCTCGTGTTAGTTAAATCTGATTTAAAATATCAGCAGCTGAAATATCTGTTTATGCCAATACGGCTTTAGAACCTTTCATATCCTTCATTTTCAAACGTCTCGGATTTATTTTCTTTACCATGTGCAACTGTCTTATCCTTTCCGTTTCCGCCGGCCATATTGGTTTTACTATTAATTGTTCTAACGGCCGGCTTTTGAAGTGTTTCCGTTTTTGACTGTTTTATTTCAGTTCTTATTTTAAACTGTGTCATAAGGCTCATCAGTTCCTGCGACTGATTTGCCATCTCTTCGCTTGCTGCTGCAGTCTCTTCAACAAGGGCGGCATTATGCTGCGTCATCGAGTCCAGATCTGAAATTGCAGTGGCAATCTGATCCATGCCCTGTCTCTGTTCGTTTGAAGATGCAGCGATTTCGCTTACAACTTTCGCAACGTTTTTAACAGACTCTATTATCTCCCTTAGAGACTCACCGCTTTTATATGTTTTTTCAGTGCCGTTTTCAACTTTTGTGACAGTGTCATGGATAAGGTTGGCGATCTCTTTCGCAGCGTTGCCCGCGCGCTGTGCAAGGTTTCTTACCTCACCCGCTACGACTGCAAATCCGCGTCCCTGTTCTCCAGCCCTTGCAGCTTCAACTGCTGCATTGAGCGCAAGCAGGTTTGTCTGAAAAGCGATTTCATTTATAACTGTTGTAATTTCGCCGATTTTTTTTGCGCTTGCATTAACTTCATTTATTGATTGTACCGCTTCACCAACAAGTTCTCCGCCGTTTACAGCAATAGCAGATGATGATTCTGACATCCTGTTTGCCTGTATGGAGTTTTCATAATTCTGATTTATTGATGAATTGGCTTCTTCAATTGTTGCTGCAACTTCTTCAAGTGCGCTTGCCTGTTCACTTGTGCGCTGTGAAAGGTTCTGGTTGCCTGAAGCAATCTGTTCAACCGCCTGTGCAAGGTTGTTCGATGCGCCGATTATTTCAGTAACAGTATTTTCGAGTTTGTCTGCAGCATCATTCAGGGCCCGAGCAAGCATTCCAAGTTCATCAGTCTGATCGAGGTTAATCCTTCCTGTGAAATCTCCCACTGCCAGTTTCATGGCAAAATCGAGTCCCTGCTTTACGGGTCCTGAAATAGACCTGCTTAGCCTTACGGTAATAAAAATTCCTGCAATTACCGAGAATAGCATGATGATAAACATATAAATAGTTATAAGTTTCATTTGTCCAAATTCACTTGTGATTTTGTCTGATCCGGTTTTCATGGTTTCACTATGAAGTTCATTGAGGGTATCTTTTACAACTTGATACTTGTCGACCCATGCGTTCATCGCAGCTGTTATTTTTAACTTATCCCCCGTTGCAAGGGTTTCCAGGTAATTTTTCATTATAGATCCGAGTTCTATATGGAGTTTTTCATATTTATCTGTGAGATTCTTTTCAGCTTCAGTCATTGATCGTTCTTTAAGAAACTTTAAAATTTTAACATTATCTTCCCTTATCAGAAGAGATTCCTGCTGAAGACTTTCAATTCCAGCTTTATCTTTGTCTGCAGCTAAAAAGTAGACTGCATACATGTTAATTCTTCCTTGAAGAAGATTCTTTGCAATACTGTCCATCTTAATAACCGGCATGACGCTATTGATGGTAAAATCTTTGACGGTGTGTTCAATTTTCATCATTGAAGTGACCGAAAAGAAAACAACAGCAATAAGCATCAGTATTAGAATGGAGCAGCTTATTAAAATTTTGTACGCAACACGGAGATTTTTAAACCAGTTCATATTTTTACCTGTTCTATTGTTAAGTAAGAAAATGCATTACTTTTCATAGCTTGTGTATATAATATGCGGTTAAATCTGTAAATATGGTAAAAGTACTAAAAGTCTATGATACGGTGCTTATTTATTATGAGTTATAGCTACTACCATGTACTTAGTTTGCAAACCAGATTAAATATCAATCATGCCGGATTTGATTGCATACTTTACAAGTGCAGTTATGTTGCGTATATCAAGTTTATTCATTATATTGAGACGGTGGACCTTTACGGTTTTAGGAGATATTTTGAGCAGTGCAGCAATGTCGTTGCTTGATTTACCTTCTGCTACAAGCTTGAGCACTTCTTTCTCTCTATTTGTCAGCAGTTCTTTTTTTTCAGATTTTAACTTTATTCTGTCTTTACTGCCTGGTTCAGCCATTCCTGATTTAACAATATTTGTCACTATCTTCGGACTGAGATAAATGTTGCCGTTCATGACATCTCTTACCGCTTTTAAAAGGTCATCGCCGGCACTGTCTTTTAGTATAAAGCCATTAACTCCGTTTTTAATAGCCTGATGAACGTATTCTTCATTATCATGGCGGGTAAGAATAATCAGTTTAATGTTTTTATTATATTTGCGGATAACTCTCGCGGCTTCAAGCCCGGAGAGTGTGGGCATGGATATGTCGAGTATGGCAATATCGGGTTTCAGTTTATCAATTTTTTCAAGGGCTTCTCTGCCGTCTCCTGCTTCACCGATAATCTCAATGCTGTTATCTTCCAGTAATATATGCTTTAATCCTTCTCTCAATATAACATGATCATCGGCAAGGAATATGCTTATTTTATTCATTCTTTTTCCATCGGTATTTGAATTTTTATCCAGGTTCGTCCTGGTAGGGATTCCATCTCAATATTACCGTTGAGGTGTTCAACTCTTTGTCGTATGTTAATAAGACCTGCACCTGTGCTTGTTTTTTTTCTTTCTTCAATATTAAATCCCTTTCCATCATCAGATAACTCAATAATAATAAACTGTAATGTCTGAGTCAAAGAAACATCGACTGATAGTGCTTCGGAATGTTTTACTATATTGTTGAAAATTTCCTGGATAATTCTGAAGATATTTACTGATAAATTATGTGATATCTTTGTAATGAGAGTATTTCTATGATTTACTATAATCCCTGATGTTTCAAGAAAATTTCTGATAAACCAGTTTATTGTATCATTCAGTCCTAGCTCATTGAGCATGGAGGGGTATATTCCGGTATAGACTTCCCGCAATTCCTGGCTGGCCATATCGATCAGAAGTTTGCCGCGTTCGAGAAGGGTCTTGTTTTTGCTGTTTTCACTTGTTATGCTGTTGATTGCATACTTAGCAGCAAGGATAGTCTGACCGACTCCGTCATGGAGATCCATGGCAATTCTCTGCCTTTCATTCTCCTGCGAATTGATAACCTGCAAAGTCAGACGGTTTATCTCCTCTGTTCTTTCTGAGACGAGAATTTCCAGCTCTTCATGAAATCTTTTTAATTCAGCCTCAATATTTTTTCTTTCAGTTATATCAGAATATATTCCTATTGCATAAATATCTTTTTCTTCTGGATCTTCTATCAATGCAACAGTGAGATCGCACCAGAAAGTAGTGCTATCACTTTTGGCTGAAAGTCTTTCAATCCTATAAGTTTCATTTATTCCTTTAAAAAGAGATCTGTAAAGCAGAAGATCAGATTCTTTGTCCTGCTCCTGTCTTAAATCTGTAAAATGAATTTTATCTTTATAATCGACCGGATAGCCGAACATTCTATTCCAGACTTTATTTGTCTTAATAACAAAACCGTCTCTGTCCCCTAAGGCAATGCCCTGCGGATTTTTTTCAAAAAGATTTCTGAACCTGTTTTCATTTATTCTGCCGTAATTTATTGCATCTCTTGTTTCAGTTACATCGAAAGCAAAACCTTCGATGCCTGTAAGTTTATCTTTGCTGTAAATGCCGAAACCCTTGGCCATTACCCATTTTAGCATGGAATCAGCAGTTATAATCCTGTAGAGAACCTCGAACTGTTTTTTTTCAGATAAAGCTTTTAAAATAGTTTCATCAATCATTTTTGTATCTTCGGGATGTGTAAAAGAATCTGACGATAATCCTATATCCATAAAATCTGAGGGTGTATAACCTGTCAGCTGATAACATCCGTCGCTTACAAAATCCATTTTAAAACTATTTTTAATATCATTGGTGAAATGACCTCTGTAAGCCATTCCAGGGAGGTTGTTCATGAGTGTGAAGAGATGTCTTTCACTTATCTTTAAAGCTGTTTCTATATTTTTTTTATCAGTTATATCTCTTGCAATGCCTTTGTATCCTTTGAAATTATTTTTTTCATCGAAAACAGGAATTGCATTTATCTTCAGATAGCTGACAATATCTTTTTCATTGATTAACTTTATTTCAACATCTGTAACAAAATCTCTTCTTGATGTTATTTCGTGAAACATTATGGAGAGTCTTTCCGCTTCTTTCCCGGGCATTAAAGAAAATAGAGTTTTGCCTATAACTTCATCAGCAGCATAACCTATATACTCTTTAAATTTTCCCGATATTGAAGTGAAGCACCAGTTTTTATCAACCTCCCATATTATATCAGAGGTAAGGCTGACTATTTTTTGAAAAAAATCATCATTTTTCATATATACTTTGTTTTGAGTAATTATTTTTTTATGCTTAACTAGATTTAATGACTTAAAAAATATACAATAACAACAAGCTTGGGCCTTCAGCATATGTCAATATTAAATATAAGTCACTTAATTACTCCCATCGCGACAGCAACAAAAGCCGGTCCGTTATAAACTCCATGTATGAAAATACCTGTTAGTGTATTATCAGTTTTATAAAAAACAAAAGGTATAATTATAATTACAGGTACCATCATATTTATTCAGCAGAATTGAAACTCCGAATATCATTATTGTAAAAAGAAAAAACTGCAGAAGACCTGAGATTGAATATATTCAATCTCTCTTGTATCTATGGTCTTATAATATTTTAAAAAATTAAAAAAAAAGAGCAGTATCAGGGGGGACATTTTTTTTCTGAATAATTTTAATTTTATATAGATTAACGATTACTATAAAACACATATCTGATTGTAAACTTCACCACGGGATCACAAATACAGAAATAACCCGGATGTGCTGCTGAGATTCTCAGTTGAAAACAACGGTTACATTGTGCTTGGCGTAATATCCAGAAGGATGCCGTACTTGCCGCAGTAGACCATAGACCTATCCGGGGCACCTGGTACTGATCCCGGGAAGGCCTTGGAATCAGCTCTTTTAACCTTCCCTGATAATACTGGAAGAAATTTCAGAAAAGATAAAGGTGTTGACTTAATTTTCAATTGGCTGTTAATTTACAATCATAATGAAAGTTGTTTTTTTAACATTTGCGCGAAGTGCAAAATTTAATTAACTGAGACTTGTAGAGGACATTTTGTAAAGTTTGATACTTGTTGAAGATCCTGATAAAATTCATTATGATCCTTTATAACACAGAAAGTCACGTTAAAACTTTATATGTTATATCGCAGTTTCCTGAAAAGAAATGCAGGAGTTAATATGAAAACTGTATCTAAAATAATTATTATCATGGTATCCGTAATCTTTCTTTTTGTTTTTTCCCCGTTAAACTTATCCGCATCTGAACTGAACAATTCAAGCATTGTCATGAGCGATAATGATTTTCTAAATTACAACACCGGCTATATGTATATCGCCGCAGTAGATAATGCTGATGTGATCAATACTGCAGGAACATCCTCTGACTCTGATAATGCTTCTCAGATCAATTGGCACAAAGTTCTAGGGTGGAGTACTCTCGGGATGATGGCTGTCACCATCAGTACCGGTTTTTTCATTCCGGAAAGCGGCCATTGCACATTAGCTGGTGTAACAACAGGGCTTGCAGCGGCAACCTGTGTTGACGGGATATATGAATATGGCGGACTGATCAGTTTAACTGAAGGAGACTGGAAATACAACACTCACGCAATACTGGGAGTTCTTGCAACTGCAGGTTTTGTTACAACACTTGCCCTGGCTGATGGCGGAGCGCATGTTGCTACAGGTATCGCCTCGGGAGCCGCATTTACAATCTCACTGGGAGTTATATATTTTTAATACTTTATGTGTTATATTGAAGTTTCCTAAAAAGAAACATTATCACCATAACCCACGTCATCATCAAGGAGACTGTGTTAGCCATACTGTATCATCATCAATGAGCTTCATCCCAGTTCTTCCCTATACCTATTTCAACAATTACCGGAACATTCAGTTTAATTGCATTCTCCATTTTATCACGGATCATATCTTCCATCACTGTTTTTTCATCCTCGTGTACTTCAAATACCAGTTCGTCATGAACCTGCATTATCATTCGGGATTTCATTTTTCCGGATATCATTTCATTTTGAATGTTAATCATGGCGATTTTTATCATATCTGCAGAGGTTCCCTGAATCGGCATATTTATTGCGGCGCGCTCAGCCCCCTCTCTCCGGAATGATGTTTCGGATGTTATCTCCGGTACGGGACGTTTTCTACCCATGAGTGTCTGCACATAGCCGTGTTCTTTTGCGAATGCGATGGTTGAATCGATATAGTCGCGAAATCCCGGGTATGTTTCAAAATATTTTTTTATGAATTCAGCCGCATCTCTCATCCCTATCTCTGCCTGCTGTGACAGCCCGTATGGTGAAACTCCGTATATTGTGGCAAAGTTTATAATCTTCGCCTGTCTCCGCATATCGGGAGTAATGTCCGCTATAGAAACAGCGAAGACTGATGAGGCGGTCATGCTGTGAATGTCGATTTTATCTCTGAATGCCGATATCATATTCGCATCATTTGAATAGTGCGCGGCAAGGCGGAGTTCAATCTGTGAATAATCCGCTGACATTAAGAGAAAACCTTTCTCCGGAATGAAGCCCTTCCGGATCTGTCCGCCGAATTCATCACGTATAGGGATGTTCTGGAGATTCGGATCTGTTGATGAAAGTCTCCCTGTTGCGGCGATTGTCTGGTTGTACGAAGTATGGATTCTCCCTGTGTATCTGCTTATCATTTTCGGAAGAGAGTCGATGTATGTACTGTGAAGTTTACTCAGCGTTCTGTAGTCTATGAGGTAGTCAATGATTTTGTGGCTCCCCTTTAAAGTTTCAAGAACCTGAATGTCCGTGGAGAATCCGGTTTTGGTTTTCCTCGCAGTTTTCAGCTGCAGTTTTTCAAAGAGAATAGAAGATAGTTCCTTCGTGGAGTTGATGTTGAACTCCTGACCGGCAAGGGTATAGATCTGTTTCTCTACCTCTTTAACTCTCTCTACTATTGTTTTTTTCATTTTCTCAAAATGTGCTGTGTCAATTTTTACCCCTGCATACTCCATATCTGCAAGTACTGAAAGCAGAGGCATTTCGATTGTTTCAAATAGGGTAGTGAGGTTTTCTTTCTCAAGCATCGGTTTAAAGAGTTTATATAATCTGAAAGTTATGTCTGCGTCTTCAGTAGCGTATTCTGCAAGTTTTTCAAGAGGAACTTCTGCAAGCGGGATTGCGTTCTTCCCGGTTCCTGTGAGTTCTTTGTATGTTATAGTTTTGTAATTGAGATATTTTTCAGCGAGATCATCCATGTTGTGCCGTCTCTCTGCGGGATTGAGAAGGTATGAGGCTATCATGGTGTCAAAATATATTCCGCGGAGTTCTATCTTCGCGCGTTTAAGTACTAGAAGATCGAACTTTATGTTCTGTCCGATTTTTTTTATTTTTTCATCTTCAAGTACCGGTTTAACAAGGGGGAGTGAAATCGACGGATCGGGGTAATCGCCGCCGAAGAGTCCCTGGCTCTGAAGAGGGAGGAACCATCCGCTGTTCTCTCTGATGGAAAAAGACATCCCTACTAGATTAGCTTCCACGGGGTGGATTGAATCTGTCTCTGTATCGAAGGATAGCGTGCCGGCTTTTCTGATCTCTTCGATCATCTGTTTAAGTTCACTCTCTGTTTTAATCGTTACATATTCCTTTGTACTTGCCATGCTGGAAATTTTTTTTTCAGATTTCACTCCCTGGAAAAAATCTTTAGCAACAGATTCCATCTCAATACCGTTGAAGTATTCAACAGCAGTTTGAGGATCGATCTCAGTGAATTTCATATCTGAAAGTTCTGCATCGAGAGGGACATCTCTTCTGATTGTTACAAGATCTCTGCTCAGGAAGGCCATCTCTTTTCCCGTTCTCAGCATCTCACCGGTTTTACCTTTGATTGACTCTGCATTTTCGAAAATATTTTCGAGAGTCCCATACTCTGTAATAAGTTTAAGTGCTGTCTTCTCTCCGATACCTTTAACTCCGGGAACATTATCCGATGTATCACCCATTAGTGCCATGTAATCGATTATCTGATCGGGACCCAGGCCGACTTTATTTAAAACACCCTCTGCATCGTAAATCTCGTACTCCGAAATTCCCTTTGTGTTTGCGTATATGCGTACATTATTTTTTACAAGCTGGTAAGCGTCTTTGTCGCCTGTTACAAGGTAGACCTCCAGTTCATCGGATGAAAACTTCTCCGCGACGGTGCCGAGTACATCATCTGCCTCGTAGTCGGCATGCTCAAGTGTTGTTATACCCAGGGTTTCCACCATGCGCTTAATCTCACCGATCTGGCTTCTCATGTCATCGGGCATTTTTACCCTGTTTGCTTTATACTCTTCGTAAAGCTTGAATCTGAAGGATTTCTGCGGAGGGTCAAATGCCACTGCAAGGTAGTCAGGGTTCTGTTCTTTTATAAGTTTAAACATCATCCGGGCAAAACCGAATATTGCAGATGTATTCTGTCCCGAAGAGTTTTTAAGAGGATTCTTTATAAATGCAAAATACGCCCTGTAACAGAGGGCGTGACCGTCCAGTATGAATAGTTTTTTCTTTATTTTATTACTCATTTTATCTCCCGTGGAAGTGCTTAAATCAGCTCAGGGAGTTAAATAGCCTGTGTCTGCTTAAGCCTGTTGATTTCGCTGATCTTACCTATTAATATAGTATCTGTTTTTGCAAGTCTTTGCGCAAGAATTGATACCATTTTTGCAGCAAATTGAGGATTTAAAATAAGAAAAGATTTAAGCTGAGTTACATTATCGATATACGCAAGTTTTACATCTCCAAGAGCCCGGACGGTAGCACTTCTTGGGTGGTCTGTAAAAAGCGATATCTCTCCGAAAAAATCCCCCTTCTCCATTGTTGCTACAATTATATTTTCTTCACCGCTTGTGAGGAATACACTTACCCGTCCTTCAAGGATGATATACATTCTCTGTTCGAGCTGACCGATTTTAATTATATTTTCAGAATTCTGATAATACATGATATTTTTAGACATTGTTCCTCCGGAGACACTTTTCTTTTTTTAATTATCGGCCTGATCGGTATTTTTTATCAATTAAGATTTTACTCAGCTTTGATTTTATTTTCAGCATCGGGGGAATTATAACCGATATATTAATGAATAACACTATATTAATGGAGAGTTTTTATCAATGGATAAGAAAAAAAAAGATGTATTGAATAAAGTTGCTTTAATACTACTGTCGGTATCTCTGATCTTTCTTATTGCCTTACCAATAGTAAAAGTTATGACTTCATCATATACGGTAATCATACATGATAAAGATTTGAATTATTACAGAGGGGGAAATCTTTTTATTTGCGGCAGCACAATTATAGTAAAAAGAGATTCGGAGTCTGTTAAAAATAAAACATCTCTACCCTCACCGGATTCCGGCCGGTTTTATTATACTATTCTGTCCATGGATAACATTATAAGTATTGAAATTATTCAGGAAGAGGATGATGAGGATAAAGAAATTCTGCCCGTTCCGGTGCAATATCTTGGAAGATATAAAATAATATTACAGGGACATGAAGGTATTCTTGTTCTCGGTGTCTCGAAAAAGCAACAGGTATACGGAAGTCTTCGTTTTCCCGGGTGGGCGAAAGGTGCTGTAGAATATCTTAAAGGAGTAAGAATAAGTTCCGGGGGAGTGAGATTTACACGGTCTGCATCTACTCCGGAAGAGATAAGACGACTTGGTGCGAATTATCTGTTTAAACATAATTTTTCAGGCAAATACAGTTCATCCGGCAAGGTCATAAAAGGGATTATGACCAACGACAGAAAAGAACGACACGAGTGGGAAGCCGAGAGAAAATAGTTAAGCTCTGGTTTTTAAAAGGTTGTGATTTTATCTTGTGGGCGTAGTGCATCGGTGATGTGAAAAGAAAAGGGGGATTATAAGGGCAACGCCCTCGTAATCCCCCTTTTCAGGCTTACGCGAAGCGCGTGCACCCCCGAAATTAATTTGCTATCTTTTTATTATAAGTTTAAGGTTGACAGGAAATATTTAATATGAAATTAAGAGACATAATTATAAAATTTATTGCTTAAAATTTGGCAGTGAAAAAATTAGAATTTGAACAGGGGTACGGATGCTTGCAAAGGTGGTAAAACAGAAGGAAATTTTATGTCATCCGGATAGTTATATTCCTGAGATACTTCATGGTTCAAAGAATGTTTTTATTAAAAAATGTTATCTGAACGCTAAGAGAGATTATCAGAGCTATTCTCTGGTTAATACAAGCAAAGATATAGTAAAATCTCATACAGTTTTTTATAATGGCACGACTGCTCTCAGGCGTTTTTATTACGGTATACTTCCGTTTGTTCCCGCAGGAGCTGATAGCGCTAAAATTGAAGAGTTTAGAAATTATGTTGCCGCTCTGAATAAAGATGTAGTAAGTTTTCTGTCAGATAAATTAACAATATTAAAAGAGTCCGATAATCCCATGGCATTATACATCATCCCTGAACTTATAAGCAATGCTGTTAAATCGAATTATATAATAGAAAAAAAACTATCAGACACACATGGAGAAAATAATAAAAATTTGAACTGTATGCTTGAAGTGGTCTGTCTTGCAAATAGAAGAAAACCGGGGTATATCGATTTAATAATGAGAAACTATGCACTGTTTGATGAGAGTATAGAAAAGAAAATTGAAGAATCATTGAATTGCGGGTGGACCAGAAGAGTTAAGTTGAGAAATGAGAGAATACATCGCGGGAACTGTGAAAGTTCTCAATATGGGCTCCCTTCAATAAATAATGCAATACGCAAATTCTATAATGGTGAACTGACTTATGACGGATACGATGATTCATATGCAAATTTCGGTGCGTACCAGTTTACCATGAGGCTCCCAAAAGAGATGGCCGGTGTTGAATAAATTATTCTGAATTCAAATAAATTTTTCATTGAATAATTTGTGAATTGCTAAATCCCCAAGTGTATCATTCCCGCATAAAGTATTGTAATCTTTATATCCCGAATAAATATTCTGTATTGTAATGAGATTATCGGTTATAACAAATTCTATCTTCCAGGTTTTAAATCTGAAAATGAATCCATTATCTCCAGCTTCAAACTTTTTTCTGGTCTTATCAAAGGGGTTGAATGCAAGCTGACTGTTTATTGCTCCAGTGAGATCGACGCCATGGTGTTTAAGAAAATTAATTTTCACATCAGCCTTGTCCGAATATTCAACTGAATAGTTATCTTTTACAACATTATCGAGCCAACCCCTTGAAGCATCGGGGAAGCTGTCGTAATCGGATATATACGGTTTGATGTCGAGTATTGGTGTATTGTTTAGTATGTCCGATGCTCGAATATAAATTCTGTTTCCTGAAATCTTTTCAACTTTGACACAGCTCATTCCGATTGGATTAGGCCGGTAGGGTGATCTGGTGGCGAATACACCCTTCTTTCCATTGCCGTCGCTATACGGCGGGTTTGTCACGGGTTTCCATGTAGAGTTGTGATGGAAAACGAAAATTACCCAGATATAATCAAACCCGTCCAGATCCTTGAGTGCCTGTTCATAGTTCTCGCCTTTAACAAGTTCGATGCAGCCACCGGCATCAGAAAACATTCCCTGCCTTGGCTGCTCATCTTTGTAGTCGCGCTGGCATATAAAGTGACCGATATATTTAAAATTTATCATACAATTCCTTTAGGGCAGTAGCCCCTTTATAAGCCCCGCAAGGCTCCGGAAACGGAATTTTTGGGACCGCCCTTTAGTTGGTACTCTGTAGTTTTTAATATGATTAAAAAAGGATTATTTTGTAAAGCAGGTTACTTTTTTTGAAATATTTGGTGATTCAGGAAAAAAAAGTTGCAATAATGCTATACGTTTGTATGCTATATATATTATGTCGCACAAAACAACTGAAATATCTGAACGACTGAAGATCCTGGCCGCTTCGGCTAAATTTGATGTCTCCTGCTCTTCAAGCGGGAGTACCCGTAGCAATATTGCCGGCGGGATCGGAAATGCCGCAAAGTCGGGGATCTGTCATTCCTGGGCTGATGACGGGAGGTGTATCTCTCTGCTGAAAATACTCATGAACAACAACTGTCTGTACGACTGCGCGTTCTGCGTGAACCGTTCATCCAATCAGATTCCAAGGGCCTCTCTTACACCTGAAGAGGTGGCTGATATTACAATTAACTTTTATAAAAGAAATTATATCGAGGGTCTTTTTCTAAGCTCGGGCGTTTTCCGTTCACCCGATTATACCATGGAGATGATGATTCGTGCCGTAAAACTTTTAAGGGTTCATCATCGATTCAACGGTTATATACATATGAAGGCGATTCCCGGTGCTGATTCAAGGCTTATCCGTGAGGCGGGATTTCTTGCCGACAGGATGAGTGCGAATATTGAACTTCCATCGAGAAAAAGTCTGGCGCTTCTTGCTCCAGAGAAGAGTAAGGATAAAATTTTTTCTTCAATTGGAATGATCAGAAAAGGGATAATTGAGAATGTTCCGGCCAGGAGGGCAAATACTCCGAAGTTTGTACCGGCAGGGCAGAGCACTCAGCTCATTGTCGGCGCATCTCCTGAAACAGATTTTTCAATTGTCAATCTTTCAGAAGCGCTATATCTTCGTGCCGGACTTAAACGGGTATATTACTCTGCGTATATTCCGGTACGAGAAGAGAGTTCAATACTCCCTGTGACGCCGCCGCAGCTTAGACGCGAAAACCGTCTCTATCAGGCGGACTGGCTGCTCCGTTTTTATAACTATAGCGCCTCGGAGATACTCGATGAGAAACATCCTTTTCTCGATCTTGAAATTGATCCTAAAAGTGCATGGGCTGTGCGGAATTACGATTTTTTTCCCGTGGATGTGAACCATGCAGATTATGAATCTCTGCTTCGCATTCCGGGAGTCGGAGTTTTGTCTGCCCGTAAGATTATACAGGCACGCAGGGCAGGGTCACTTACTCCTGAAAGTCTGAAGAAGATCGGTGTTGTAATGAAGCGGGCGAAATACTTTATTACATGTTCCGGCAGACCGGCGGCACAGATTATTGACAGACCGGAGAGAGTCCGGATGATTCTTGTAGATTCATCGCCTCGCAAAGATTCATCACAGTTGTTGCTGTTCCCGGAACAGGCTCTTCTCCCCGATTCTGAATCATACGTCTCTGCTATTACAGGTGATATATGAATCAGATGTATGTTTATGACGGTACAGTTGAGGGACTTTTTTCAGCAATGGATTATGCTTCGCAAAGTAAAACTCCATCTCCGAGTTTTACCATTTCGGCTGATGATGCGGGACTTTTCGATGAAGTATTTTATCACGAAACTGATTTTATAAAAGCAAAAGATCTATACCTGCGTATTGAAGCAAAGATTAATCGTGAATCTTTGAAGAATATTTTTTACTGCTATTTATCATGTAGTCATGATAAGGAACAGATAATTTTTGACTATATCAATGCAGGATTTGAGTACGGGAATAGGCTTGATCAGAGATTGACTGTTTATCCTGTGAATGAGATGAACAAAATTGTGTCGCGGGTAAAGCATGAGTCTCACAAGATGCTGGGGCTTGTGAGATTTTCATCCGTTGAAGGTGATACATTCTATGCAGAGATTGAACCGGATAACGATATTCTTCCACTTATAACGGGTCATTTCTCAAAAAGGATGCCGGGCGGGAAATGGATAATTCATGATAAAAAAAGAGGAACCGCTGCGATCAATCGGAGCGGACGTCCGGAGATTTTATGTATAGAGCTGGAACGTATTCCTGACCGTGATTTGAATGAGGATATTTACAGTGGGTTATGGAAAAATTTCTACAATTCAACTGCAATAAAAGATAGAATCAATCCCCGTCTGCAGAAACAATTTATGCCCGTGAGGTACTGGAAGCATCTTGTTGAAAAGAATTGATTTGATTTCTAAAACGAAATTTCAGGATACGTTAAAGATCATATCGGAGTGTACGAACAGTATAATGTGATATTCTTCGTTTTCATCATACAATTTTTATAAATCTTAATGCAGCTGCCAAAAAAAATACGCCGGTTCAGATCAGATGGGTATAAAAAAAAATAATTTTTAATTGAAGTTTTAATAAAGTAAAGTTCCTTCTACCTGCAGTTGTTCAGGAAAGACATCACTGAATTATTTATGGGAATAAAATAGTATTATAAAAACAAATTCACTTACGGAGAAATATTTATGAGCAGAATAAGATACTTTTTAATCGCACTGGTTTCATTAACCGGATGCAGCCGTCTTGAGAAACTTACATGGGAGATTACTCCTGATAAATGGCTGGCTACACATTCTCATATGCAAGTTAAGATCGGTTCACTGGACTTTATTTTTGCTGAGCCGAGCTCAACGATTTTTGTATATGGACTCGGTTTTGTTATCCTTGCCGCAGGGATATATTTCCTGAAAACACGCGGTGAAAACACGTCTCGTCTACTCTGGGGGATCGCTCTAATTCTATGGTCATTGTCAACATTCAGTGCCGGTACAAGTTATCAGGCATTCAGCTACGAAATCAAATGTTCGGGAAGAGCCTTGTGCCTTTGGACAAGCTGGTGGGAAATATGGTATCTGATTCTGTTTGTCGCAGCTATGAATTTAATAACTGCCGCTGTTTCTTTTTCATGTTCAGCCGGAAAGGTGCGAAAAGGTTTACAGGTATTTGCAGCAGTCAGTACCATCGCTTATTTGATACTGGTGCTGACAGGCGCTTTTCTGCCCGATTATTTTCTATCATCATTTGAATTTATGGTGCTGTTCCCTGCGTTATCATTTCTGATTCTTTTTGCTGTGAATTTTTCTAATTACAGAAAAAATCGTAAGAAACTCGATTTACTGCTTATAGGGGCATGGATATTTATGCTGCTTATTGTTGTTGCATACTTCGGTTTCTATCTTTCAGGACTTGCCAGTGTTCTCTGGAGTAAAGGTATCTGGTTCAATGCAAACGATGTTCTGCATCTGCTGCTCATTTTATGGATCGCGTATCTGTATTTTAGTGTTTCAAAAAATATTGAAGACTTCGAATAATCACTTATAGAAAGAGGTTCCCTGCGTTATAGGCGCAGGGAACTTATCTGATCCGGAGTACTGAGCAGTTGCGTTAAAATATAGGAGAATGGTTTTATTTCCGGATGGTGAAATTATTTATTAATCCGCTATTAAAAGGATTATGAATTTTCCCGCAGTTTGCTGGATTTGTAAAAATCAGATTCAGGGATGGTTACCGTTAAGTTTCCTGACTTTCCGTTTTGATGATTTTGTATATTCTGCCTCTAAATAAACAGCAGGCGAGACTATTCAGCCGGAAAATAAACCGGTATGAAGATTTAAATTTATAGTAACATCCTGTGACTTAAAAGTTATTCATTAAAAGATTATAAACTATGGAACGGCCGGTTCCTAAAATGATATTCACCCTCCGTCTGATGTAGAGCATTTAACAGCTGCAGAAAGGTTTTAAAAAACCCTCTGCAGGTTTAAGGCTGTTTCCCTGAAAGAAAAACTCATAATCTTTTATACCCCGGAGCGGGTTTATTTCTGTTTATTTTCTCCAAAGGTTAAAATTAGTCCTTTTATAAACTCCTCTTTTTCGCTTTGAGACATTTTCGCCTCAGGATGAAGCGGTGTATAAATAAATGGAGGCATCCCGCCATCTTTTACTTCATCTGCAGCCTCATTCCCTTTATTCTTTTCTGCTCTTCCCCACTCGGAAACATTGAGTTTTGAGCGCCCTTCATCAACATCAGACTGTACCAGCCATGATACAGGAGCAATTCTGCTATACCATGGCCATGTTGTTTTATTACTGTGGCAGTCTCCGCATACCCTGTAGAATGTTCCTGATGTCTGGGAGCTATCCCACTTCGGTTCTGATAATAGAGGAGGGTTGATATGATTTTTACCGTAGGGAATAAACTGAATTATTACAAATAACATCAGGAGTGAAAAAGCAATTTTAAGAATTTTTTTGATACTCATTATTAGGACTCCTTAATTTTAATATAAAAAATAGATTTTTAAAAGTACTAAGTATTATCCATTCCAGATATTGAAATGTCAAGCAATGATTTCTTATGTCATACACTAATATAGGTTAATTCTATAAAAATTAATTGAATTGTTACTTAACAAATTCCGATAATAGAGTTATGAAACTGTAAAAAATATATACATAGACCGGGTTATGATTTTTCTTTAATAGCATAAATAGAGAGGCCTTGATGCATCCTAATCTAAACTACATTGTAAATTACTCACCTTAACAGTTTGCTTATATATCCTCGATGTTTGATAACTTCGGGGATTTTTTAGTTCTCTATGATAATGAAGGGCAGATACTCTACCTTAATTCACAGATTTTAGTAACACTCGATTATTTTAAAGAGGAACTTGAGCTTAAAAATATCTGTGATTTTTTTTCATGCGAAGATAATGAAAGTATAAAGGATCTTTTTGAATATCTTACTTTTACAGACAGTATTATAATCAGAGGTTCATTCAGAAGAAAGGACGGGACAATAATACCCGTAAAAATAAAAAATACTAAAATAATATATCAGGGGAAAGCGGCTATTCTTTCCGTATCCTATGATGCCTCAATTGATATGAATAAACAGAAAATGGAAATTGATAATCTCCAGACTCTTCGTGAAAAACTGGGTGGAGTGATCCAGACAATCGGGCATGCAATTGTAGCACGCGATTCATATACTGCCGGGCATCAGCAGAGAGTAAGCAACCTTGCAAGAAAGATCGCCAAACAGATGGATCTCCATCCTCACGTGATTGAAGGGGTCCGTGTCGCAGCCTCACTTCACGACATAGGCAAAATCAGTATACCTTCAGACATTCTGAATAAATCGCAGGTCCTTCTTGAACTGGAGTATGAACTGATTAAACATCATACCAATGTTGGATTTCAGATTTTATCCACTATTGATTTCCCATGGCCTGTAGCTGCAATCGTTTATCAACACCACGAATATATTGACGGCTCAGGATATCCGCTTGGTCTTGAGGGATATATGATGCTTACTGAATCAAAAATCGTATGTGTGGCAGACGTTGTCGAGGCAATGTCAACTCATCGGCCTTACAGACAATCTCTCGGCATAGATGCAGCAATAGAGGAAATTAACAAATACAGGGGATTACGCTTTGATTCTGATGTAGTTGATGCCTGCACTGAAATATATAGAAACGATGGCATCGAATTTAATCAGTACACCACTTCGAATCAAAACTGGGATCATCGGTATTTCTGACAGTTATTCAGCAACGGGTCCAGTCTGATTTTGCCGGAATAGTTATATCACTAGCCCCGGATGGCGGCTGTTACTATCGGTACCGGTTTCTTTATTCTGGAAGAGGGCACTGCGGACTTGCAGGAGTTACAATTGGTCTTGCTGTTGCTGCTTGTGCAGATGGAGGCGGTCATGCTGAAACGGGAATTGCTTCTGGAGCTGCATCACAGTAGCACTTGTTGTGATATATTTTTAAAATTCTTTAATTTATTTTACTATTTTTTTCATAGTTTGTGGCCGCTCATTTGCATCTCTCACAAGGGGGACTGCCGAAGGTCGAGTGCACTTGCTACATTAGGACATTCATCACCTTGACCAATTAATAATTGGTTAGCAACCGAAAATTTGAGGGTCTCGCCCATACTGTCTAAATCAAAAATACACTGGCAGATTGTCAGCATAGTTGCAGTACGTATTTCGTCTCTTCTTTTACAATAAAATTGAAATTCTCCTTTGTAAAGTATATAATAAAGAAACAAAGGTCATTAAAAGGAGAAAACGATGATATTTAGATTCCTGGTAATACTTTCATTTCTGTCATTTTTCGGATGTAGGGCAATTATTGTACCTGATTATACTCACCATAACCAATATGAAGATCGACATGACAAAAAAGATTGCAAGCATGATTGTAAAGGTCTTAAAGGTAAGGATAGGGCTAATTGCAATAAATACTGCAATGATTAAAAGTATAGATAGAAAATATTTTGCATTTTTAGAAGAATTTTCTATTTTGAAAGAGTCTTTATCGTTAGAATTAAAACTAGTCAAAAGTTTAATGCAAATTCCTCATTCAAAAGCTTCTGCATCTTGATTACTCCCTTCTGCCTGAATATATATTTTAAGATGATCAGGCAGGGAAAGAGATGTGATGCAATTAATAATCGCTATCACTCATCCCGTCAATATTTGCACCAATTGTATATCTGTAAGAACCGCCAATGCCGATTCGGAGAAATTCTGTGGCATTCCAGAATAAATTAATTTCCGGTTCAACCAGAAAAAAGCCATGTGCATTGTCATTTTCGTCTTCTCCATTTCCGGATTCGTATCCGGCCCCGCCGGCTCCAATAAGTGATCCGATTTCCAGTGAAAATAGATTTTCAGGGAAAAAATAGTATTGAAGAAGCAGTCCGCCATATCCCATACCAATATCATTAGTAGTTCCATTGTACTCTTTATCGAATGTTCCAGCCAGACCATACCCGGCTAGTCCGATACCAATGTTGTCGTTGATTAATACTCCGCCAGCACCACCGACAAGAACTTTCCATTGGTCATGGAATTGTGACATCTTTGCAATCGGGGCGCCGAAACCGCTGAATTTGATTCCTCCTGAAGTCTCTTTGACTGCTTTTTGTGCATAAGCACCTGTAACATTTATAACCGTGGCAAGAATAAGCGCAAATACAAACCATGATCTTTTCATAAACAAAACCTCTGTTTTTATAATTTTTAAAACCGCATTTCCGCGTATCCTCTTCTCTATAAAATAAAACCAATAAAGCGATATTTAATTTCAAAATTTTATAGTATTTTGAATTATATATTGTTATATAAAATAAATTAAAAATGTAGTATGATTAGGTAGAATATTTTTATTTATTAGTGTAAAAGAGGAAGGAAGGAATTATGATTAGAAAAATTGCTGTTTCAATTATATTGTCAGGTATTGTCTTTATATCATCCTGCGCGAAGCATGAATTATCCGAAGAGCGTGTTTCCGATGAAAAAGCGCTTGAGATGACAAATGCGGTGTTCACTGCGGTACGGAATTCATTCTACGATGGAATAGCCAATATAAAACCGGGAGAAACCGGGTACGATGGAATTGATTATGTAATGTTTATAAGTGCAGAAAATTCTTACAGAATTAATTTTGATGATTATGCAATAATTGTCAACGGTAAGGTTATCGTGATAAAAGATGGAGAAGCAGAGTTCTTTCTTAAAGACAGATTGTTGTTTACCGGCATATTTGAAATCGGAAAACTTGAATTTCTTTATGACAAGTTTGAGCGTGATTTTGAATGGAATTTTACCTATGATGGAACTAATTATGAAGGTGAACTTGAGATAGAAGACAATAAGTATTCATGCGCCGGTAAATGCTTTCAAAAGCATTGAGCTCCGGTTAGCCCGGATATATCTTTATATCTGATTTATTGCATGAAGTGCTTTAATGCTGAAAATAGCATATTTTTATCAAATACTAGGTTTTCTGCTCTCGAATTTGATTAATTTTCTTATAATAGTGCAAAAAAATAAAAAAAAACAATAATATTAGTTACTATTTATTAAGAAACAAAATTAAAGAAGAGAAAAGGGGTAGTTATGAAAAAATTAGTAATTCTTGTTGGACTGTTTATTTTCCCGTTAAGCATGCTTTTTGCTCATCCGGCATCGGAGATTAAAACCGATTATGATGCCAAAACACAAATACTAACAGTGCATGTCAATCATGCAATTTCCACATCAAAAAACAAAGATGAAAAACAGCATTTTATCAAGTTAGTTAAAGTGGATATAAACGGCAAAGAACAGGTACGAAAAACCATGACTTCACAAAAGGGTGATATTGTGCTGTTAACTTTCAAAATCAAAGCGAAGAGGGGTGACAGGCTAACCGTTACTTCAATCTGCAGTCTTCCTGAAACAGCAGTATCTGAGACGACTATAAAATAATTGTCTAGATTTGAATCATTTTTAAGGGCAGAAAGGTCTTACTTTTCTGTCCTTTTTTACAAAATTTATAATATTATAAGCAAGGCACAGCAACATCATGTCGCTTCGGCTTTGAATTTTTTCCGCCAGAAATCACCGGATTAAATTTATTTTCTTATAATAGTGTAAAAAAATAAAAAAAACAATATTATTGGTTACTATTTATTAATAAGTAAAATTAAAAAAAGTGAAAAGGAGTATTTATGAAAAAATTAGTAATTCTTGTCGCACTGTTTATTTTCCCGTTAAGCATGCTTTTTGCTCATTCGCCATCGGAGATCAAAACCGATTATGATGCAAAAACAAAAACACTAACAGTACGTATCAATCATGCAATTTCCACATCAAAAAACAGTAATCCAAAACAGCATTTCATCAAGGTAATTAGAGTAGATGTAAACGGCCAAGAACTGGTACGGAAAACCATGACATCACAAGACGGTGATAATGTGATGGCAACTTTCAAAATTGAAGGGAAGAAGGGTGATATGATCACCGTTACTGCAACCTGCAGTCTTCCCGCAACAACAGTATCTGAGACGACTATAAAATAATTGTCTCGACCAGAATCATTTTTAATGGGCAGAAAAGTGTTACTTTTCTGCTTTTTTTTAGGAAACTTTTAATATTATAATCAAGGCACAGTAGAATGCACTTTGCAAATCCGGATGATAACCAGCGCCGGTTCGCCAAAGCTAAACTTGCCGATCTCCTCAAATGAAACAGAGAGAAAGCTCTTCCGCGCTATCGGGATCTTTTCTATTACTTGAAACAATCATTTCAAAACGGCTTATCTGAAAAAAATATAGTTTATTTTTATGCAGCGCTGGACAGGAAATTTGATCTAATTGCAGAGCAGCAGCTTATCGACATGAAAAACTGTCTGGACAACCATTACACCGATGACCATCAGCGTTCTTCGACTATGGTGAGAATGGAACAGCGTATTTAATATAGAATTAAGCGTTTGTGTTTACTGAGTTAATAATTTTGATTGTATCTTAATCTGAAATTTCAGACTAAAATACAATCTTAAATTTTATTTAAGACTTTTTAAGTGCCGGATAATCGGTAAAACCCACAGGTCCAGTAGTATAAAAGGTGTCCGTATTCCACATTGCTGTTTCAGCTTCAGCCGCAAATCTTTCAACAAGATCAGGATTGGATATATAAGGTTTTCCATAGGCTACAAGATCGGCAAGTCCATCTTCGATGACCTGATTTCCCTTCTCCCTGTCGAAAGCTGTATTTATCATAAGCGTTCCCTTATACATCGGTCTGTAATGTTTCGCTATATGAGGTTCTGCTCCGGGAACATTTGTCACATCAGTAAACGGCTCCGAAAGATGAAGATAAGCAAGTTTATAATTGTTTAGATTTTTTACTATATAATCGAAAGTAGGGATGCTTTCCTCGTCTAATGTCATCCCGAAGACGCCATGCAGCGAAGGGTTAAGTCTCAGGCCAATGCGGTTTTCAGGAACATATTTTTTGATTTCATCTATTACTTCAAATAGTATTTTAGCTCTGTTTTCAATTGACCCGCCGTATTCATCAGTTCTTATGTTTGATGTTCTGCTGAAAAACTGGTGAAGCAGATATCCGTTTGAGGAGTGAATCTCAACTCCGTCAAAACCTGCAGACATGGCATTTTTACCCGCTCTTCCGTAATCGCGGATTGTTTCCTTTATCTCATCAATTGTCATAGCCTTTGGTGCAACAGTATCTTTAAATCCCTGAGGAGTATATGATTTTGAATTTGGATTAAATGCAGAGGCTGATAAAGGGAGTTCTCCATTATGAAAATCCGGGTGAGACATGCGTCCCACATGCCACAGCTGTATGAATATTTTCCCGCCATTGGCATGAACTGCTGATGTTACCTTCTTCCACCCCTCAACCTGTTCATCGGAGTAAATCCCCGGTGTGTTGATGTATCCCACTGCACGTTTGGATATCTGTGAACCTTCAGATATTATAAGACCTGCCGAAGCTCTCTGCACATAATAGTCAGCAATAAGATCAGTCGCGACGTTGCCGGGATTATCTGCGCGGCTTCGAGTCATCGGAGCCATTACTACTCTGTTTGCAAGAGTAAGGTCTCCTATTTTATATTCTTTCAAAAGCGGTTGTATTTGTTCCATTTTATTTTTCCTTTTATTTCTTTTATTGTTATTGTTAACGCCAGTTTATGACGGATTGATTCCGTTCAGGTATCAGGTTGTATTTGTATTGAGGATATCCGATCATCACAGCCCCGAAACATTTATGTCCCGTCGGGAGATTGATCGCTTCAGATAACGGTGAGTATGAATTAGCTGCAGTAGTGAGATATCCCGCAAAGCATGTTCCTAATCCTTTTGAGTATGCATATAGCTCCAGATATGTTAATGCAATGATACAGTCACTATGAGCGGACGGTAGATCGGCCTGTGCGTGTACAATTATGACGTGAGGTGATCCATGAAGTACAGTGTCTCTCCCGCTGTCCCATCCCGCCGCGAGCCTTGCCATTCTTTTTGCTGTTGCCGGGTCTGGTATTTTATCCGCTATTGATTTAGTCCAATCTATTGTAAGTGAAGAGAGATGGTTAACATCTTTCGAGTCTTCAAATATTGTCCAGTTAACCTGCTGTTTGTTGCTTCCAGTTGGAGCATATCGGGCAACATCTACCAGATCGGCAAGAGCTTCGTGACTTACAGTTTTACTACTGAATCTCCGCACGGAACGTCTCGATTTTAGAAATTCAGCAATGCTATTCTCACCGGGCAGAAGATTATTCATCACCGGAGTGCAATCAGCAGGATTCATAAAATTTAGCGCGAAAGCTCCCTCGGGGCATACCGATACGCAATGACCGCACTTAATACAGAAGTTTTCCGCTTCATTTGCAGGAGCGGGGAATTTCTCTTTTGCCGGAGTCTGGATAACCTGCGCGGGACACTCCTTCGCACATATGCTGCATTTTGTACATTTGTTTTCATCTATTGTAAAAAGATTCATGTTCATTTCCCTCTTTAATATGTTTGTCTTAAACTTAATCTAAAAACTTATAGTTTAGCGAATAAAGTTTATGGATTAATCCATCACGGTTTTAAAAAACTTTTAAAAAGTATGGTAATCGTTTTGCGTATTGAATCTGTTGATTTTTCTATTTTCATCCGCAAGAGCGCACCTTCCCAGACATCCCAGCAGAAACCGGCAAGTTCATCTGCGGAAAGATCATTTCTCGCTTTCCCCAATTGCTGCGCCCGGGCGAGATGAAAAGATATTCTGCTGCACCATAGTTCTTTTACTTCATTAAGAGTTAAGCGGCATATTTCACTCGATTCGGCAATTTCTCCAGCCAGATTGCCGATGAGACATCCCGTCTGCACTTCTTTTGATTCCTGGAGTGAAATCATATGTTCAAATGAGTTCTGAAGCATCTGAATCGGATCGTCATCCGGTCCAGCCGATACGCACCTTTCCCACATCTCTTCAAGAAGTTCTGCGTAATGCAGGACTATTTCGCGGGTGAAATTTTCTTTGCTTTCGAAATAGGTGTAAAATGAACCCTTAGGTATTCCAAGGCTCTCAACAATCTCTTTCAGGCCTGTTCCATGATATCCCTTTTCACCGAAAAGCTTAAGGCCGGCTTCGAGTAGATTTGTTCTGGTATTAATTTTTTTCATCTTCATACTCACAATAAACGACCGGTCGTCTATAAAGTCAAGAATTAAATATGAATTTATATGTTTTTTGAAAAAATTAAGTCTATCTACTCATAAACCTGTGACATTTTATCTCTGCAGGGCCTTAGGCGATGCAGAGAACGATTTTATCACTGGTTTTTGAGCAGTTACCGATTAAGCCGCCCTAATTTTTCGTTCAACACAAATTGATTCTGATATACTCGTCAGAAATTATAATTCTTGCAATTTACAAAAGAGTTGTTATACTTAAACTCTATTATAATTATTATGCATCTGTTGATTAAAAAATAAATATACATAATCAGAGAACTTTCAGAGGTTTTTATATTTCCCGGGGATAGAATGAAAATTAAATTTGTTTCCGTTGTTTTACTTTTTCTGATACATATTTCATTATACGCTGCTGAACCGCGGGTTGTCCGAGTCGGAGCTTTTAACTTTTACCCCGGAATATTTATGGATACCGATGGTGTTATTAAAGGATTTTATGTAGATTCCCTTGCGGAAATCGCCGCGAAGGAAAATATACGTTTTGAATACATCTGGGGCTCATGGAGCGAGGGCTTAGAACGTATAAAAACCGGAGAAGTCGATATTCTCACAAGTGTTGCTTACACTCCTGAACGCGCTCTTTACCTTGATTACTGCAAAACTCCTCTTCTCACTGTCTGGAGCGAACTATATGTTCCGCTTAAATCCGATATTGATAATATTACAGAAATGAATGAAAAAAAAGTTGCTGTAATGAAAAATGATTTCAATGCATATAATTTTATCGATATGGTAAAAAAATTTCATATAGTTGTTGAAATAGTTGAATTTGCCTCATTCGATGAAGTATTCCAGGCTGTTGCTGACAAAAAAACTGATGCCGGTGTAGTAAACTGCACATACGGAGTTTCGAAACAGAGTGAATACGGAATACGGTCAACCGGAGTTGTATTTAGTCCCTTTGATATTTATTTTGCCGCAGCAGATGGTAAAAACACTGAACTGCTTGAACTTCTGGACAGCTATCTTAATAAATGGAAACATCAGGAAAATTCAGTTTTCAATAAATCGCGTCAGAAATGGTCGCATGGCAATGTTGGAACAATTGAGATCATTCCTCAATGGATCAAATATTCTGCCGCTGCTCTCGGATTAATTGCTTTTATTTTCTTTTCATTTACAATTCTTTTAAGGATAAAAGTCAAACGCGCTACTGCGGATATTTTTCAGCGCGAAGAGCTGCTCAAACGGAGTGAAGCTAAATTCCGCAGTTACATCGACAATTCACCAGACGGAATCTTTGTTGCGGATGAGAATGGTAAATATCTCGAGGTAAATCCAGCAGCTTCAGCAATAACCGGGTATACCGAAGCAGAACTCATCTCAATGTCAATCCCCGATCTCCTGGCTTCTGAAACTGTCGGGAAAGATATGCAGGTTTTTATAAAGCTTAAAGAAACCGGGCACGTAAGCAGTGAGTTTGAATTTCTCCATAAAGACGGTGAAAAAAGATGGTGGTCAGTCGACGGAGTTAAACTTTCAGACACACGATACCTTGGTTTTACAAAAAACATCACAGACCGAAAAATTGCTGAAGAAAAGATACATAACCTTCTGAAAGAGAAAGAACTGCTGCTTAAAGAGGTACACCACCGCATTAAAAACAACATGAATACCATCAAAGGACTGCTTACACTTCAGATCAATAACCTGAGCGATCAGTCATATGCTCCGATGCTGGGGGATGTGGAAAACCGTATTCAGAGCATGATCATTTTATATGACAAGCTCTATTGTTCCGAGAATTACAGGGAACTTTCAGTCAGAGATTATTTTCAGACATTAACAGAGGAGATAATCTGCAACTTCCCGAAACGGGAGATTGTAAATCTGAATACCGATATTGAAGATTTTATTCTCAACGTAAGTCTGTTGGCGCCTCTTGGAATTATTATCAATGAGCTGCTTACAAATATTATGAAACATGCTTTTGTAGGGAGAGACAACGGGATAATTAATGTAACCATGTCACTGAAAGATGATATGGCCTGCCTGATCGTTGAGGATAACGGTATTGGATTGCCGGAAGATATAAAATGTGACGGTGATACAGGTTTCGGCCTGAATCTTGTAAATATGCTAATCGAACAGATAAGCGGAAACATGGTGATTGAAGGTGGGGCAGGAACAAAATTTATTATGACTTTTAAAGTATCATAGGTTTTATTCTACAGATTATTGTCATGTGCAAAATTTAATTGACTGGTACTTCGGGATAATACCGGTTTAGATCTGGCATATGAACTGATATGGCTTAAAGTTTCTTTTTAAGACTTGAACAGTAGCGATGAAACGGCGCTGCTTCTTGCAATGAATCATTCAGAAATAGAACTTGTACGAGTGCGGCTTGATACCGGGGCGAAGGTTGATTGTGCCGACAGTTACGGGAAAACTTTATTTTGTTAAGATTAATTTTGATGAAGAGATGATGAAGTTTCTGAAATCCCGGGGAGAGGAGTAGTTTAATCTGCAGTGATTAGTAGTAATAAATGGAAGAAAGATCGAATAGGAAATACTGATCATGGAATTTTTGAAAATTATAAAAACCACTTGATTAATTACTTCTTTTAAGATATTCTTTACTAATGGAACATCTTATTTCGACATATGGATACATCATAATAGGAGCAGGGACTTTTTTTGAAGGTGAAACTGTTCTTCTTATAGGCGCTTTTCTTGCACACCAGAATTATTTAAATATAAAGATCGTAATTCTTGCCGCGTTTTTCGGGAGTTTCCTGGGCGATCAGCTTTATTATTTCATAGGAAGAACAAAAAGCGGATTTGTTGAAAAAAAATTAATTAAATCGAAAAAGCGTATCGAGCGGTTTCAGTTATTACTTAACAAGTATGATATTTTTGTTATTCTCATTTTCCGGTTCATATACGGCTTAAGGACTATTGCTCCTTTTGTCATCGGCATGTCCGGTATTCCTGTTTTAAAATTTTTTATACTGAATCTGATAAGTGCGATACTGTGGGCTGTCTCTATAGGATTCCTTGGTTATTTTTTCGGGCATACGGTTGAAGTTATTATCGGGGATATTAAAAGAATTGAAATTATAGGTTCTGTAGTTATTGTAATTATCGCAGTCGTTTTTATAATAAGAAGAATTGTTAGAAGAAGAAATCTTGATAAACAATAATCTAGAGGTTTTTTAAATGCTAAATAAAATCACATTTCCAAATCATTATAAGCATCAGCATCCTGCAATAAAAAATGTAAATGAACTCATTGAAGACCGAATGACTCTCGGGCAGAAGGTCGCTGATTTTGTCGCGAGAATTCTAGGTTCATGGAGATTTATAATTCTACAATCAGTTATAATTTCTATTTGGATTATAATTAATTCTGCACTGCACAAAAATCTATGGGATCCGTATCCGTTTATTCTGTTAAATCTTTTTTTATCGCTTCAGGCTGCCTATGCCGCGCCGGTGCTGATGATGAGCCAGAATAGAATTTCAGAAAAAGACCGGATAGAAGCTCATAATGATTATCAGATTGATATGAAATCAGAAGAGGAGATAAAAATTATATTAAATCATTTAGAAGCACAGGATGCAGCTATAAGCAGAATACTGGAAATACTTGAAAATAAAAAAATCAAGTAATAGCATCAATTGTATGAAATTATTTTGATTTCCCTGCTGCCGAAGGCGGGAGGGATTGAAATGTTATGTTTATAAAAAGTTAAATTTATTGGGAGTGAAAACAATTGAATTCATTATTAAATAATAATTTAACACAGGAAAACGGAATGGGTCTTATTAAGTTTTCATACCGGTGGTTATGGATTCTGATCAGTATGATTTTTGTTTTGCTGCTTGGTTATATAGATTTCATAACAGGTTATGAAATATCGCTTTCTATATTCTATCTATTGCCAATATCGCTTTTGGCATGGTATTCCGGACGTCGTGATGCATATTTTATTTCTATCCTCAGCGGTATAGTTCTTATGATTGCCGATTTCAAATCAGATGATTATGATATGCCTTATTCAATTGCCGCCTGGAATACGACAGCGGCTGTTCTTTATTATCTGCTTATTTCATATTTTTTATCAACCATCAGAAAGTTATATGACAATGAAAAAATATTTGCACGCACCGATCCTCTGACCGGAGCGATTAATCGTAGATATTTTTATAAATTGGCTGTTAATGAAATTGAAAGGTCGCAGCGTTTTCAAAGACCTGTCTCTCTGGCTTATATTGATATAGATAATTTCAAAACAATCAACGATACGCTTGGTCACTCAGCTGGTGATGAATTGCTGAAAATTGTTACCGGTTCGATCAGGGAAAATCTTAGAATATATGATGTTCTTTCACGTTTAGGAGGAGATGAATTTGCCATATTGCTTCCCGAAACAGGGGAGGATCATGTTTGCGAAGTTATCAATAAAATACAGAATATTCTTATGGATGATGTGAGAAAAAACCGGTGGCCCATATCTTTAAGTATCGGCGTTGTAACTTGCAGAGACAATAATTATACTTTTGATGAACTTGTAAAAACGGCGGATGCTGTCATGTACTCAGTAAAAGAAAACGGAAAGAATAATGTGAAATATCATATATTCGGGAATGTTGTAATTTAGGGTTTATGGTTCTGATATTTTCAGCAGTGACTTTAAATCTATATACCTTCCAGATGTATTCACTCCTGATTTATAAATTATTTTAGTATGACTAACCTTTAATAATGTAGAGAACATCGGGTTAGAGAATCTTAATATGAAGATCGAAAAAATAATTAACAGGTACTTGTTCCGGGCTTTTTCAAATATGATATTTTTAAAAAATCAGTCTGTCTGGTTTCGATTAGACGGGAAGACTCTGCTGTGAATAGTTAAATACGGAAACCGCTGTAGAGTTCAGTAGTATATGTGTTGGTCAGAATCCTGATCCCGGAATAATTTGCTATACTGTCAAATACAAAAGACATGCCGAAGAAGTAACTGTTACCGGTATATCCTATTGATGCTTTTGCGTTAATCCTGTAGAATCCATCGTAAACTGTTTTTTCCCCTTGGAAAGTCTCATATGAGCGGTGCATATAACCGTTGCCGAAATAGGACACAGCAGTGAACAGGTAATTCTGGTATGGAACAGTAATCCCGAATCCCGCTCCTGCAGCCGCCCCGCTGAATTCACCCGAATTTATTCCGGAATTGTTACCGAATGCCGGTTCATTCTTACCCGGAATTAGTGAGTATTCGCCAGATAGAGATTGATGAACTGCAGAAAAAACTCCAAGCAGGGTCCAGTCCCATACATTCTGTCTTTCACTTTGCATGAAGGCAGCATTGAACGAAAAATTATCCGAAAAGATATAAAATGCTGAGGCAGAGAGGGTCCGTAAGTGAATATCTGATCTCTTTGTTTCCGGATCTTCGGCGGAGTAGCCGTGACTTTTATTATCTGCTAAATAGAATCCTTTATAATCCATATAAACCAGGTCGGCACCGAATTTTCTGTAATAATTTTTCAGTCGTATATCCGTATAATTAGTAACTGCTTTGTTTCTTCCTGCAGTAATATTGAAAATTTTACTGACATAAGAGGCTCCAAACCCTTTGTAGTAAAGACCGAGACCGCCGTTTACTCTCATGTCCGGCATATATGTGATATGCGAATCTTCACGTATTTTTTCGTCCCTCACAGATTCGTTTTCTCCTATATCAGGTTTTAAACATAAAAGAAAAATCGGCACTTCGAGAGAGAATCTTACGGTAAGAGGTTCATCAAAGAGACTGACCGCGGACTTATCAGTCTCATCTGCATAGCCCGGCATAAGTATTATTGCGGAGGTGATCAGCAACAGTATAGTATAAGTAATTTTTAGAATCATAAAGGATTTTTATCCTTCTGTTTTATATTGTAGAGCTTCTTTTTCTTCACAAGGATTGAAATAAATCCGTTTCGGTCAGGTTCAAGGTTCAGTGCAGTTGCAAAGGAGTTAAGAAGCTCAGCTGATCCGACGAATCTATTCTCAGGTAGAAAAGTGGTATTTATCATATAACTACTGGTAAAAAAAATTTTTGACGGCATATTCTCTCCGGTAAATAATATAGTAACAGGTTCAAATCTGGTGAATAGATTTTTAGAAGGCAAAAAGCAGAGCAATAATCTTTTCTTCTCCAATTATTACCTGCAACGAAATATTTTTATTGCCGGTACGATGCAGCATCGGTACAAGATATCCTATAGAACTGCCGATTGCCGCGCCAGTGAATATATCAGATGGATAGTGCATACCCGCCTTATATCGCAAATATCCTGTAAGTGCAGCAGTGGAGAGAGTTGTTCCCCACACTGCATAGCGCCATAAACTATGGGGATAATAGTCAGAGAAAACTGTACTGACAAAAACAGCTGAATTAAATGCATTTGCAGAGTGACCGGAATAAAAAGAGCGTACTGCATCTTTATCCTTTTTATTTAAGTATGGTGCATCGGAATTATATGTGAAGGGTCGTTCTCGTTGTATAATGTTTTTTGCAGTACCGGTCAAACCTTGAGTAATAAGGATTGATTCTCCATACATCACACCAATTATAAAAAAGTCGTTTCTTGTTTCATTCTCCAGAAGAAATCCAAGAGGCGAAATTATAAGCGGTGTAATAACTATATCACTCCACTTACCTGCAGCAGGTGACCAGTTATCTGCTGCAGAACGATCAAAATTGTTAATGTCATCTTTTGATAATGAAGCAATCTCCTCATCAGAAAGAGATTCGACATTTTTTCCTGTATAAAGAGATATTCCAAAGAGTGTTAAACCGGCACCAGTCAGTGTACCGTCAACAATGGGGGATAACTCATACGGTGATGAATAAAGGGCAGCTTGAGGGAATAAGATAATTGCCGTAAAAATCATGAATATGGCGTAAATTTTAATTTTACTCTGTTTCATATTATCTAAGTTTTGCAATTATACAGAGAACTGCTTTAAACCTGCATGAAACATGACGTAATGGTACTTACTCGTAACGGAACTGTCAAAACATCAGTAGCTTCAAAAAATATCATTCTTAACAAAGTGACCTTCATAAATTTCATTTAAATTAAATTTTTTTTTCAGTAACCAGATAGGTATTTATGGTCACCTCTTTACCTTTAAGCTTAAGTTCGCCTCTCGGTTTAAGAAGATAGCTGTATCTTACTTTTTCACTTTTTGCAATATGTTCCGAGATAAGAATCTCATCTTTGCCGGCAACTGATTCAAGTCTTGCTGCAGTATTGACGTTGTCGCCGATTACGGTAAAGTCGCGCATATCTGAAGATCCCACGTCTCCCTGCATAACTTCACCCATATGCACTCCTATACCGATATGCAGATTATCAAGATTATGCCGCTCTTCATTCATTTTTTTCTGAATCTCAAGAGCTGCGTCTATTGCTGCGGCAGGGTCACTGAAAATTGCCATTACTTCATCACCTACAAATTTATCAACATCACCGCCGAATTTATGAATAATATCAGACTGGAGAGATAGTATTTTGTTCAGTACATTGATTACAATTTCCGGATCTCTTGTTTCTGAATAGGTTGTAAAACCTCTAATGTCAGAGAAAAAAAGAACAAGCACTTTTCGAGATGTACGGTGACCACCGCTATCTCCAAGAGATCCTTTAACAGCGTCAATCGTACCTTGCGATACATAATTATAAAGACGGAACTTCTCCTTAAGTCCGGAAACCATTTCATTGAACCTTTTAGCGAGAAGTCCGAATTCATCTTTCGATTCTTCTGAAAGTCTGATATCGAGATTGCCGTTTCCGACCTCTTCCATGGCGCCGGTAACTTTTATTACGGGTCTAATGGCTGTTCTTCCCATTATGAAAAGCAGTACACCAAGCAGAGCTATAAGAAGTGCTATTGCTATGATAATCGCGCCGGTTTCTATTGCTGTGTACTGATCTTCAAGTAGTGTTATGCTTTCAGCAAAGTCCAGTTTTACCTCCAGTACCAACGGAGATCCTTCTGCAGTGGTGAAAAAGGATACAACATCAATATCCTTTGAAATGGTTCCATCATCAGCTTTATTTGATTCCACAACGGTTTCCATTTTTTTGTTAATAAATGCTGCGCGGATATCTTCATGAGACGCATAGCTTGTGCCGGTTTCCTCTTCCGGAAAGCCGGCTTCGACGTTGTAATCCGGTTTTATAAGAAGTATTTTTTTAAGTTTGAATCCATTGCTTTCATCAGAGATATGTTTTGCTATAATGAAATCCGAAGATATGGCTGTCAGGGCTTTTTGGTGATCCGGATCTGTAAGAGAGGAAACAATCCGGTGTTGTAGAAAAAGTGAAATATTTTCTGCCTGTTTTTTCATCATTTTTGTTGAAAGGCTGTCGAGAACATATGTGAGTCCGAAGATAATAATAAAAATATTTAATATCAGTGTAACAGCAAAAATAACGAGTATTTTAGTTTTAAGTTTCATATATGACCTGACAAATTAGAATGTGAACATAGTAACTATCTAATCCTAAAATGTAAACTAATATTCAAGTATTAATAAGATGTCCTTTTATCCGGCCCTAGATGATTATAGCTGTTTACGATTGAATTGAGGTACACCAGCGCAACCTATACCGAAAAAGATATTGACTAATCTCTAAAACGCTTCGAACGTGTGTTCCTGAATATAGAAGGGGTTACCGTAAAATGAATAAAAATCTGATCTCTGCTGCTCAGCGTAATATCTGTGCGGCGGGACTCCGTCTTGTGAAAGAGGGGCTCGTTGCTCGGACCTGGGGAAACATTAGCATACGTATAGATGAACAGACAATGGCAATCACGCCAAGCGGTGTAAAGTATGAAGATGTGAGGCCTGAGCATATAGTTATTATAAATCTCAATGACGGAAGTTTTGAAGGTGACGTAAAACCTTCCGGGGAACGTAAACTGCATATGGAGATTTATAAAAAGCAGCCGGGATCAGGTGCGATTATACATACACATCAGTTAAACGCTTCGGTCTGCTCGGCAGCGCGTAAAGACGTGCCCATTATATCGACAGCTGACCGTGATATTCTTTCAACAGAAATTGTCCGTTGCGGAGCATATGGTCTTCCCGGAACAGATAAGCTTACATCTGAAACTGTCAAAGCTGTCGGAGGTTCAAGGTGTGCGATCATGGCCAATCATGGAGCTGTCTGCATAGGTAAGGATATTGATGAAGCATTTGCAGTATCAAGAGTTCTGGAAAAGGTCTGTGAGGAATTTATAAGTAAATGCTTTATGGATATGACCGGACTTAAAAATGCAGATGATAAAACAATATGCGGGCATTACGAGATGCAGAAAGGAAAGAGATAGGGGATTATATATGGATATTAAAAATGTATTATCAATACTGGCAGATCACTGTACCCCTGCTGTTATCTCCGGAGTTCTTACTTCAGATGATCGAGTGAGTATGCGCCATGGTGATTATATATGGATCACAAGAGAGGGTGCTGATCTCTCTTCGCTGAGGGAGAGCGACTTGAAAAACTTTCATATAAAAGATAATTTTTCAGATAGTGATAAAATTTCAAAAATAAATGTTCTACTGTACGCAAAATATAAAAGACTCGGCTCAATAATTAACAGCAAAACTCAATATTCTCTTTCTGTATCACGAACAGGTGAAACGGTACGCCCGTATGTCGATGATATTGCTCAGATTGCAGGTATTGATATAAAATGTACAGAGCTTGATAATACCGGTAAGATTAAATCTCTCATTAAAAGACGGAGTGCTTTACTCATTAAAGATTACGGATCGATGTGCGCGGATATATCTCTGGATGACGCGATTGCAACTGCAATGATTACCGAAAAGGCATGCCGGATTCATGTTCAGGGCAGATATCTCGGTGGAGCAAAACCGATAAACATTATCGAATCTGCTCTTCTGAGATTTATATATCTTAAAAAGTATTCAAAGATAAAGTATTAAACTCACCCCGGGTACATTACCCACTTTTCAACAGCCCCCTAAATCACCCGGGGGATTTAGGGGGCTGCGCAAAAGAGATGTGGTGAAGATTCCGCACCTCTGGAGGGGTTTAAAACCGACCGATAAGTCAGTAAACTGATAAAATTTTCTTATTTTTTGTTTTTTTATTAAAAAATATTTGACAGGTTTCTGTGTGTAGAAACTATACAGTTATTGTTTTAAATATAATTGAGAAGGAAACTTTAAAAACCTTTATGAAATCTCTGGTAAAACAGTCTCTTAACGGAATTTATGCAGTAAACGAACTGAAGTCTTTTGGCTTTGGTTTTTTCTATTTCTATTTTTACGTAAGCGACATATTGAACTGAACGAGTTTTATCATAAGAATATACTTAAAAAAGCCCTTTGATAAAAACTCAAAGGGCTTTTTTTATAGGTTAGTCCTTCAATTATAATTAGAATGTAGATGAAAATGTAGAAAATAGATGAAAATAGATAAAAATGGAGAAATAGATGAAAAATCTTAAGCTGGTACAGATTAATGATGATAAACAGAGGAGCACATTCAAAGTAGGCAATTCAATCATCGGGAAGGATTTCGTAATTATCGGGGGCCCATGCTCTGTCGAAAGTGAAGAGCAGACTTTGAAAACAGCTGAGGCTGTTAAAAAAGGGCATGGAAATATGCTTAGAGGCGGTGCTTTCAAACCGAGAACCTCTCCATATGATTTTCAGGGACTCGGTCTAAAGGGTCTTAAAATTCTTGAAAAGGCAAAGCAGAAGACAGGTCTTCCTATCGTAACTGAGGTAATCGATCCAAGAGATGTATCCTGGGTTTGCGAGTACGCCGATGTTTTACAGATCGGTACAAGAAATATGCAGAACTACTCTCTTCTTAAAGAAGTAGGAAAATCTAAAAAACCTGTAATCCTGAAGAGAGGGATGTACTCAACTGTCCGGGAATGGCTGAATTGCGCAGAATACATTATGGCTGAAGGGAATCCTGAAGTTATTCTCTGCGAAAGAGGGATTAGAACCTTTGAGACATACACAAGGAATACACTTGACCTGAGTATAATCCCGGCGCTTAAAGAGCTGACCCACCTTCCCGTAATGGTAGATCCTTCACATGGAACAGGTAAACTGAGTCTTATCGAGCCAATGTGTCTTGCTGCTGTTGCTGCCGGTGCTGACGGACTTCTTGTTGAAGTTCATATAAATCCTAAAGAAGCGAAGAGTGATGCCGATCAGCAGTTGACTCCGGAGCAGTTCTATGCGATAACTGAAAAAGTTCTTAAACTTAAAAAATTCATGGATGACGAGATTTTTTAAAATCAAAGCTGGTGAAGAAATTGGAAGAGATAAAAATAACTATCAATGATCATGTATCAACGGTGAGGATTGGCGAGTCGATTAATAATATAAGGGATTACGCATCTCCTGCGGATACTATTATCGTTACGGATGAAAATCTTAATCGATATTATTCAGAAAAATATTCTGATTATCCGGTAATAATTATTGGTACCGGTGAAGGTATTAAAACTCTTACTACTGTTGAAACAATAGTAAAAAATCTCATTGAACTCCGGGCGCATAGAAAAACATTTCTTCTTGGTATCGGTGGAGGGATTGTCTGCGATATAGCAGGATTTGCCGCTTCAATTTATATGAGAGGTATACCTTTCGGATTTGTTTCCACATCTCTGCTTTCACAGGTTGATGCCAGTGTTGGCGGAAAGAACGGTGTGAATATTGACGGTTTAAAAAATATGGCAGGCGTGATCAATCAGCCGGAATTTGTAATATGTGATCACGACATGTTCAAAACTCTCCCTGAAGATGAATATATAAACGGGATGGCGGAACTCGTTAAAACTGCATGTTTAGATACCGATGGACTTTTTGAATTTATTTCAATGAATAGAGAAATGCTTCGTAATCGGGATAGTGAAATTGTTTCCGAAGCAGTGTACAGATCTGTTAAGTTTAAGGCAAAGATAGTTGAAGAGGATGAACGGGAAGAGAGTGTCAGAAAGATTCTTAATCTGGGGCATACTCTTGGTCATGCTGTTGAGAAAGTAAAAGGGACAAAGCATGGATATGCCGTTGGTGCAGGGATTGGTTTTGCTCTGGAGCTTTCCAGAAGTTATGGCCTTATCGATTTATCACTTGAAAATGAAGTAAAAGATCTGCTGAAGTTTTTCGGTCTTCCATGTACACTTGCTGAAGTGATAGATAAAAAAGATCTTCCGGATATTGTGAAAGCCGTTGAGAGCGACAAGAAAAAAGGCGGAGATTCGATAAATTTTATACTGCTTAATGGTATAGGTGAAAGTGTTATTCAGAGCATAAAAAATGAAGAGCTGATGAAATATATATCCGGATACAGCAGCTTCAATAATAATTAAAAGGAAATTAATATATGATATGTGTTAGTATAGCAGATTTGGGTGTATCGGAAGCGATAAAGATTATAGAGAAAAGTGAACTTTCAGAGATAAGACTCGACAGAATGAAATTCTCCGCTGAAGATATATATAAATTATTTAATTCTAAGTATAAAACAATAGCGACATACAGACCTGTTGAATCAGTATCTGATGATGAGAGAAAAAAGTTTTTGATAGCTGCAGTGAATACCGGAGCATCTTACGTTGACATTGAAGTTGAGAATAATGATGATTTTAAGAATGAAATTATCGAAGCTGCGAAGTTAAAGAAATGTAAAACAATTGTGTCTTATCATAATTATGAAAAAACTCCGGTTATCCGTGAGCTTGAACAGATAATGAGATGGTGTTTTGAAAGCAACGCTGATATAGCGAAGATTGCCTGTCATGTAGATTCAGTAGAGGGATGTTCAAGACTCCTGTCTCTTTACAGTTATGGAAATCCGATAATTTCAATCGGGATGGGGCAGGAGGGGAAGATTACACGAATAGCCGCAACGCTTCTCGGTGCTCCCTTTACATACGCGTCTATCGATGAGAGTAAAAAAACAGCGCCGGGTCAATTTGATTCTCAGCAGCTCAATACAATTATAGAGATGATCAGGAATTCATAAATGAGTGATGATAAGCATATAATTCTGGGAGTTGCCGGGTCTCCTGTTTTTCACAGCAAGAGCCCGAATATATTCAGGTCAATTTTCAGAGAGAGGGGGATTGATGCTTCTTATATGAGAATCGCGGTTCAATGGGCTGATGAAGCTGTCCGGATATGCCGTGATCTGAACCTGGCCGGGATGAATGTTACGGCTCCGTTTAAGAACAGCATAATTTCTCATCTTGACGAAGTATCGGAAGATGCTGATAAGATGAGAAGTGTTAATACAGTTGTAAATAGGGCTGGTAAACTCATCGGGTACAATACAGATCATTACGGAGTTACATCTCCGCTTGAGAAAAGACTCGGGTCTTTGAATGGAAAAAATGCGCTGATTGCCGGCGCCGGCGGAGCTGGCGTATCTGCAGCTTTTGGACTTTCACGTGCCGGATGCCGCGTTACGGTACTGAATATTACTCTTCAGGAAGCGAAGAATATTGCTGATAAATTCAGCTGTGGATATGATCTTCTTTCCAATTCAGGTAAATATATTTCTGAAGCTGATATTTTTGTATCAACTCTTCCTTATGAGGCTGAACCACTTGATGTTTCATCGATGAAGAGCGGGTCTGTTTTAATGGATGCATCATATAAAAAATCTCATTATAAAGACGCAGCAGAGAGATACGGGTTGAGCTTTGTCCCGGGAGAGGAGTGGCTCATTCATCAGGCGATTCACGCGTGCGGACATTTTATTGATTTTATTCCCGATGTGAAGACTGCGGATGAAGGGATTGCTCTGCCTCGTAACAGGAGAGATGTTATTTCGCTAATCGGATTTATGGGGTCGGGCAAAACAGCGGTAGGTAAAGAACTTGCGAAGCTAAGTAAAATGGATTTCATAGATATAGATGAACAGATTGAAAGAAAGATGTCTAAAACTGTAAATGAAATTTTTAGTGCCATGGGTGAAGAAAATTTCCGTGAACTGGAATCGGATATGCTTCATTCGTTTAAAGATAAAAAGAATATAATACTTTCATGCGGCGGCGGTATTGTTTTAAAAGAGTCGAACAGAGAATTTTTGAGAAATGAAACTGAATGTATATGGCTTTACTGCGGAATGGATTCCATGATTGAGAGGGTGACTGACGGAAAAAGACCTCTCATTAATGCGATGAAAAATCCCATGGAAGCTGTGGATCTTTTTAATTCCAGAAAAAAATATTATGCTCAATCATGTGAATCGATTGTATTAACAGAAACATCACCAGAAAAAACGGCGGAACTTATAAATGAAGAAATACGTTTATCCTTCTGAAATCAGCGGTATAATTGCCGCGCCGGCATCTAAGAGTGTAATGCAGAGAGCAATAGCTGCGGCGCTCCTTGCGGATGGGGAGAGCGTCATAACTCATCCATCGTTCTGTGACGATTCACTTGCCGCGATGAGAGTTGCATCAGGGCTCGGCGCGACCGTGGAGAAAAAGTCTGACAGAGTTATCATTAACGGCGGAATAAAACCCGTATCCGATACGCTGAATTGCGGCGAATCAGGTTTGTGTATCCGGATGTTTACTCCCATCGCTGCGCTCTCGGGAAGAAAAATGGTTTTTACCGGTGAAGGTTCGCTCGTGTCGCGTCCAGTCTCCGGAATAGAGGCGGCTCTTGAAAAGCTGGGAGTTTCTGTTAAGTCGAATAATAGTTTACTCCCGATTGAGGTGTCATCCATGCTGAAAGGCGGATCGGCTGAGGTAGACGGAAGTCTTAGTTCGCAGTTTCTTACGGGACTTCTTATGGCTCTCCCTCTTGCGGAAAAGGATAGTGTTATAAAAGTTGATAGTTTGAAAAGCAGAGAATATATTGATATTACTATTGATGTGCTGAAGAAATTCGGAGTCAGAGTTGAAAATCACGGATACAATGAGTTTAAGATCCCAGGCGGGCAGAAATATAAACCAGCGAATATTTCTGTTGAAGGTGACTGGAGTGGAGCGGCATTTCTGCTTTGTGCTGGTGCTATTGCAGGGAGTGTCAGTGTAACGGGGTTAAACTCTGAATCATATCAGCCGGACAGAGCCGTTATTACCGCCTTGAAAAAATGCGGTGCTGAAGTAACAGTGGAAAAAAATGTCATACATGTAAAATCAGGGAATCTATATGGATTTGAGTTCGATGCAACGGAGTGCCCCGATCTCTTTCCTCCGCTTGCTGCACTAGCTTTTTACTGCAAGGGTGAAAGCGTTATCTGGGGAGCTGGACGGCTTAAACATAAAGAGAGCGACAGAGGTGCCGCAATTATCTCTGAGTTTGAAAAAATGGGCGGTTCGGTAAGAATAGACAAGGATTGTATGATTATAAGAGGCTCATCTCTCACTGGCGGTCTTGCAGATTCCCATGGTGATCACCGCATGGCAATGGCATGTGCCATTGCAGCTTTAGGGAGTTCAGGTGCAGTTGTGATTGATCATGCCGAGTGTGTGAATAAATCGTACAATGAATTTTATGATGATATGATAAAACTTGGAGCGGATATAAAATGAACAGTTTTGGGAATATTTTCAGAGTTTCAATATTCGGCGAATCACATGGTACGGCCATCGGTATCACCATAGATGGATGTCCCCCCGGTATAGATTTTTCTGAATCGGATATGGAGAGTGACATACTGAAAAGGATGCCCGGTGCTGCCGGTACCACTCCCAGAAAAGAGAGTGATATCCCGGAAATATTAAGCGGCATTTATAACGGGAAGACAACAGGTGCGCCGCTTACAATTATTTTCAAAAACAGTAATACAATTTCTTCAGATTATGATAAGCTCCGGAATATGCCCAGGCCGGGGCACGCAGATTTAACAGGGATGCAGAAATATAAAGGATTTAATGATCCCCGGGGGGGAGGGCATTTCTCCGGAAGAATTACTCTCCCGCTTGTTGCTGCAGGGGCGCTTGCAAAAAAAGTTTTAAATGGTATTACTATTCAGTCACGAATTTTGACTATTGCCGGTAAAGCCGATTATGCAGAATTACTGGAAGAGGTAATTGCTGCTGGGGATTCAGCGGGAGGTGTTATTGAAGTAAAAATAACAAATCTACCCGCAGGATTAGGTGAGCCTTTTTTCAATTCATTTGAGTCCTGTATCAGTCATATAGTCTTTTCTGTTCCTGCTGTTAAAGGAATTGAGTTCGGTTCAGGTTTTGCAGCAGCAGGAATGCGCGGCAGTGAACATAATGATTCAATCATTTCCACTGAGGGCAGAACTGCCACAAATAATGCAGGGGGGGTAAACGGCGGGATAACAAACGGGAATGAAGTTGTATTCAGAGTAGCGGTTAAGCCTACTCCCAGTATAAAAATGGAACAGCAGACAGTTAATCTCGAAACAGGTCAAACGGGAAGCTTAATAATACAGGGGAGACACGACGCATGCATCGCGCTTCGTGCGCCGGTTGTTTTTGAAGCCTGCGCCGCTATTGCAGCTGCGGATCTTTTTTTAATAAACAGGTCTTATTCTTTATAAAGAATCACCGTTCACCCGCGGCTTTTTTGAAGCCGTGTGTCTATCCAGTTAGCAGATGATCTGACTGGCAGGGGTTTCGGGGGAATCTCCGGATCGCTTATCCCGCGCCATGAGCGGCGGGCGGAATGAAAAAATTTTAAATGGAGTATATATAATGAAACTTGAAGAGATAAGAACGGCCATAGACCAGATCGATTCTAAAATACTGAAGCTTCTTAATGACAGAATGGAACAGGCGCTTCTGGCTAAAAAATTTAAAAATTCAATTGAGGATCCCCAGCGTGAAAAAGATATTATGGAGAAACTCAAGCATACACCGAATTCACTTCTCGATCAGAATCTGACGGAATCGATTTATAAACTGATTATATCTTGGAGCAAGGAGCTACAGGCGAAAGATTGTCAGGTAATCGGTTTTCAGGGTGAGCATGGAGCTTATAGTGAAGATGCAGCAAGAAGATGGAGCAAAGATCTGCTTACTATCCCTTGTACTACTTTTAATGGAGTATTTGAAGGCGTAAACTCCGGGATGTTCGATTACGGAGTTGTTCCTGTTGAAAATACTCTCGGCGGAATTGTGGGACCCGTAAATGAACTTCTCATAAACACTGAGCTTTTTATTGTCGGTGCGGTGGATATGCCCATTCACCATAATCTTCTCATGCTCCCCGGTACTGACCACCGCGAGATTCGTGAAGTATATTCACATTCGCAGGCTCTGTCGCAGTGCAGACGGTTTCTATCCAGAAACAATCTTACACCTGTTCCGTTTTACGACACTGCGGGTGCGGCACGAATGCTTACTGAAACAAAACCAAGAGCCGCAGCATGTATAGCCGGCAGACTTGCTGCCGAGCTTTACAGTCTTGAGATACTAAAGGATAATATTCAGGATTCCGATGTAAACAGAACAAGATTTCTGATTCTTGCAAAAGAGAAGAGTGAAAGTCACGGGACTAAATGTTCTATTACATTTACGACTGCTCATAAGTCCGGAACACTTTTCGGAGTACTCGAAATATTCGCAAGCGCCGGAATAAACCTTACCAGGATTGAGTCGATACCGACAGAACCCGGTAAGTATTCATTTTTTCTTGATTTTGACGGTTCCGATAAAGATCCGGTAATAATAGAAGCTCTTGAAAAAGCGACGATTGCGACAGTGGATCTTAAACTTCTTGGATGCTATGTGGAAAAATTTATTGCTGATGAGACGATAAAAGGAGAGGAAGAATGAAAATTTTTATTATAGGAGCCGGCCATATGGGGAGCTGGCTCACTGAAGAACTCTGTCATGATAATGAAGTGGCGGTTTTCGATACTGATCCGCGAAAATTAAAATATTTTGTAAATGTTCATAGATACATGTCGCTTGATGAAGTGAAAGAGTTTAAACCGGATATGGTTATAAACTGCGTAAGTCTTCATAAAACTGAAGAGGTCTTTGATACACTGCTGCCGCTTATTCCGGAAAACTGTATTCTTTCGGATATAACTTCAGTTAAAAATGGTCTTGTTGATTACTATAAAAACACCGGAAGAAGATTCGTCTCCACTCACCCGATGTTCGGACCGACTTTCGGGAATGTGAGAAATCTTAGCAATGAAAGTGCCATTGTAATAACCGAGTCCGATGAAGAGGGTAAGGAATTCTTCTTGAATCTTTTTAAAGATCTTAAACTTAATATTTACGAATACTCATTTAAAGAACATGACGAAATTACAGCGTACTCTCTATCCACACCGTTCGCTTCATCACTTGTATTTGCCGCGTGTATGAAAAAAATTGATGCCCCTGGTACTACATTCAAAAAGCATATGGAGATAGCAAAGGGACTTCTCTCTGAAGATGATTATCTTGTATCTGAAATTCTTTTTAATCCTTATACTCTTAAACAGATTGAAAGCATAAACTCACAACTGTCATATCTGACTCATATTATTAAAGCAAGAGATTATGAAGAGATGGAAAAGCTTCTGACTAAACTGCGGGAAAATATAAAGTAGTTTTAAAATAGAACAAGGGGTTTCAACCCCTTGTTCTATTTTGTACATATTATAGTTTTAAAATGGAGTTTTTCTATTCAACTACAAACGATGAAATACTCTCGTCGCTTAAAATGCTTTTAACTTTGTTTACATCTCGTTTGTCTTTTAATCCTTCAACATGGACTTTAAAGAACTCATTATCCTGGACTATTTTTACGGGGCGGTCGGTTATGTTTTCAATCTTTGATTTAAGATTTTCGGCATTTTTTCTTGTGTAGAATGCCCCGGCCTGAAGTTTAATACCTGAACTATATTCAGATTCTCTTTCACTTCTTACATTTACATATGCTTCATCATCAGATACAGGTTCTACATATTTTCCTGAAGTTTTTGCGGCTGCGACTTTTCCGCTGTTCCCCATTCTCAATACTTTTATTCCGACATTTGCTTCACCGGTTTTAATCATGCCTATCTCTTTGGCTCCGCCGAATGACAGATCTATGATTCTGTTCCCTCTGTAAGGACCTCTATCGTTTATTTTCAGTCTGACAGCTCTTCCATTATCAAGATTTTTTACTTCCACGATTGTTCCGAAAGGCAGAGTTTTATGAGCAGCAGTCATATCGTTCATGTCGAATTTTTCGCCGGAAGCAGTTGTTTTACCGTGAAACTCTCTTCCGTACCATGAAGCTAATCCTTTCTGGTCGAATTTCTCAGAAACATTCGCATCGTTGTCAGTTTCATCCTCATAGTCTCTGTTTCTGCTGTTTGTTCCGTTTTCAGCTGCATCACTATAATTTTCTGGATCTGAATATTTTCCTTTAACTTCGTTATATCCTGATTCCGATTTTACGCGGGGATTATTATAGTTTTTACTATTATCAGCATATTTATCCCCGGAATCCGCGGATTTAGTTTTATTCATTGCAGGGATTACGTCATCATTTGAACCGTTATCATTGCCAAATGTTTCAAATTCTTCACTCTGGAAGCTCCCCTTGTAATCATTGCCTCTTGTCTGGGCTTTCCCGGGAGTGCATCCAATAAATAGCATCATAACTATTGCACCGGCCAGGGATATTGATATGCTTTTCAGCAATTTGTTCATGTTGGTACCTCCGAATATATAAACACCTGTTTATCTTATCGGAATCTGATATTCTATCCTTAATCATAATTTAATTTTATGTCGCAAAAATCCTTGACCTCTTTTTGATATGGTATTATCAGAGAAGAATTACAGCTGACTACATTTTTAAGTAGAGAGAGATCTTCCCGGGAGGCCCCCTAAATCCCCCGGAGGTGGACTTAAATAAAATGTTGATATTAAAAATAACTATTATAGAGAAGAAATAAATGAAAATATTGTCAAGTAAGCCTACTATTACAAGAAAAGAGCTTGAAGGAGTTCTCGATTGTCTTATGCAGGATGAGCTTAATACCGGCGGGGCTGTAAAAAATTTCGAAGCGGCTGTTTCGGAACTATCAGGATTTAAATATCCCCTGGCGGTGAATTCGCTGGTATCGGCATATCTGCTGGTTTTTAAGGCGCTTGAGATAGGGGGAGAGGATGAGATTATAATCCCGTCATTTTTCAATAATGCAGCGCTAAGTGCACTAAAACTTACAGGCGGAGTTCCTGTAATAATAGATTCAGATGAAAATTCAATTTTTCCATCTACCGCTCAGATTAAAGAGAAAATCAATGAAAAGACAAAGGCTATAATAGCCGGGGATACATTCGGTTTTCATTTTGATGGAGAGGAGCTTAAAGAGTTAAATATCCCTCTGATCGCAGAAATTTCACACTCAGCAGGTACAGAATTTGGTGAAAAACCAGCAGGTTCATGGGGGACGTTCGCAGTTGCATCATTTGCTCCGTCGATGATTATTACAACGAGTAATGGCGGGATGGTTCTGACTAACAATTCACGATATTTTTCTGTAATGAGAGATCTCCGTGGATACAACGATGAAAGCATTAATTTCGATCTCACTATGACCGATCTGCAGGGTGCCATGGGGATTACACAGGTTATGAAACTTAAAGATTTTCTGAAAAGAAGACGTGAAATTGCAAATAAATATTACGAAGCAATAAGGATTACCTCTCACAGACCTCTTTTCCCATATAATGATTCATTCAGCTATCAGAGCTTTCCTGTAATATTTGATGCTCCGGTCGACAGAGTTGACAAGTATTGGAAGAAGTGCGGGATTGAAGCTTCAAGAGTTCTCCCTTCACCGCTTCACGTTATCGCGGGACTTAAAGGCTTTGATTATCCTAATGCCGACAGGCTTTCTAAAAAGCTTCATTCTATTCCGTTATATCCGACTCTTACAAAAAAAGAGATAGATAAGATATCAAAATCACTCGGAGCATTTATCTAGAAGATTGTAACAATAGGTTCTGTTTTTACACAGATTTTGAAAATATTATTGTATAATATTTTAATTCAATAAACAGTCTCCCCCATCTCATCATGGGGGAGATGTCGCATAGCGACAGAGGGGGAGAAAAACAATGTACGTATTGACAATAGAGGATCATTTTGCATCTGCACATCAGCTTAGAGGATATCAAGGGAAGTGCGAGAATATTCACGGGCACAACTGGAGAGTTGTTCTTAATGTCCAGGGTGAGAAGCTTAATGAGATAGGGCTTCTTATCGATTTTCATGACCTTAAAGACATTTTAAAGAAAATAACCAATCATCTTGATCATAAAAATATCAATGAAGTTGAGCCTTTTAATGTTATAAATCCGAGTTCGGAAAATATTGCGGAGTATATTGCTCTGGAAGCACAGAAGGAGATTACAGAGATCAATCCTGATCTATATGTTGAATCTGTAACCGTATGGGAATCTGATACTTCCAGATGTACTTTTTATCTGCAGAAGAGCATCTCTAAGCGAGAAGTTCACTGATCTTATTTTTAAGTTCATCAAGATTTGAAGATTTTGTTAAATATGCATCGGCTGTCCATGTCATAAAATTGCTTTTGTAGTTTGAGTATGCCGTGTAGATAATTACAGGGATTTTTTTCTCCTGGGTAATTACTTTCCCCAGTGTCTCAATCCCGTCCATTTCGGGCATTCTTATATCCATTATAATAAGATCAAAGTTCCCTTTTTTAACAAGTTCCATGGCCTCTTTTCCGTTAGAGGCTTTTTCGACTTCATATCCCGCGTCTATAAGATCTTCTTCGTAGAGATCCCTCAGACTCTCTTCATCTTCAACAATCAGTAACTTTGGCATAAGTTCCACCTGAATTTATTAATTTATATACTCTGCATTTACCGTACAGATCTGTTTTTTACTTCCGATTACTAACATCCCGTTTCTGCCGGGTAACAATTATAACTTTTTAAAAATGAAATAGTTGATAATCTGTCATTTCGAAGAAGCGATAGCGACTGAGAAATCTGATTCTTGCATTAAATTTAAGATTTCTCACATACGTTTGAAATGACAAGATCTAATTCAATCTTAAGTCTCAATAGTATATTATAAAAATATTGTCCCCTTCGCTCCATTTGGCGGCGAGGGGATAGAGAATTATTACCAGACAAAACTATAATATACGCATTGAAAGTGATAATCAAATATTATTGAATAAAAACATCAGTTTCAATAATTTTTTGTTCAGATGAGGGTATAGGGAGTTTAATTATAAATTCTGCTCCCCCATCATCATTATTCAGTGCTGAAATTTTCCCTTTATGATCTTTAATTATCTTTTTAACATTAGCAAGACCAAGTCCGACACCGGTTACTTTTGTTGTAAAAAATGGTTCGAAAAGCAGTTCCAGATTTTCTGCTTTAATACCGGTTCCGCTGTCAATGAACCGTATCACAACATCTGTCTCCTCCGGTGCTGTCGAGATGGCTAGAGTTCCGCCGGAAGGTGTTGCTTCAATCGCATTCTGGAACAGATTCAAAAACACCTGTTTCATCTGATTAAAATCGGATTTTACATTTGGAATATTCTCAGAAAGATTCATATTTACTTTTATATTTTTCTCAAGGAGAACATTTTTAAGCAGACGGTATGTGTCTCTGATTATATGATTCACATCATTGAATTCTTTTATATATTTTGACGGTTTTGTGAAGTCCATTACATTCGAAAGGATTTTCTCGAGACGCTCGGATTCTTTTAGAATAATATCCGCAGATTTTATTACTTTCTTTATATCGAGCATATTCTCGGAAGTATACTTTAAAATTCGTTTGGAATATCCTCCCATTGTTACAAGGGGATTTCTTATTTCATGTGCTATATGGGAGGCAATTCTTCCCACTGCCGCCATCTTTTCAGATTCGATAATCGCGTCCTGTCTCTCTTCAATTTTTTTCATCTCTTTTTTTACTTCGATGAGATTGAGATAACTTTCAATAAGAAATGCCGACTGGAAGCAGAAAATTGATAGAAGATCAATACTTTGAAGAGATATCCCTGTCATGTTATATTTATTGTCCGCGACAATTATACCTATTGTTTTCTGAAATGATATCATCGGCATAATCAGAAATTCATCAACTTCCATAAAATTTCTTATATCTTCATTTACTCTTGTATCTGACCCTGAGTTCCGGATATGGATTCTCTCCATATTTTTTATTGCCTGAGTAAATATACTATCCTCTGCAAGACTCACACGGTACGATTGAACTTTTTTTAGAAGACTGCCCCGTTTAATCTCGATGGGATACTGTACTGTAACATCGATATCAGCCGAGGAGAGAGAGTTCCATATCTCAATGGCCTCTTCAAAGGAATCGGGGCCCACTGCCATCTTCCCCTGCAGCTCATCATTTTCAACCATAAAGAGCATTGCCCGGTTAAAACCGAGTCCCGAACCGGAGGTTACGCCTGTAAGTATATTATAAAAAGTAGTTTCAGTTTCGTTTTCAACACCCATTGTTTCAGAGAGATGGCTTAAAATTGACGCATGATAATCCTTGCTGAACCGGTCAGTGATGTCATCGATAATAATTACGATCTGTTCTTCACCCTTCAGGTTCATGGTTGAAATTTTAAGATCGGATATTATCGATTTTCTGTTAACCGACATTAAATGAACATTTTTCAATACGGAAGAGTCTTTCTCTCCATTTTTTATTACATGGCTTATCCCCATTTTGAGACGGGTGTTTACAAAGTAAAAAACACTGCTGAGACCTTTACCTATAACCTTCTCCCCTTCGATGTTGAATTTTTTACAGAAGCTTTCATTTACATAGAGAATTTTTTCATTTTTATCTATAACAATAAAATGTGAATTAATCGAGCAGATTATATGGCTGTATATTTCATGAAATTTTTTGAGTTCATCACTCTGAGATGAAACTATCGATTCAAACTGTTTACCCACAGTGAGCAGTTCTTTTAATACCTGCGACACATTATCTGTTACACTTATTTCGGACTCGTTCAGTATAAATTTCCCTTTTTTGAATTCAGCAACGATCTGTCTTAAATTTTTTAAATTGGTCCAGAGAAAAAAACCTACTTTGTAGTAATAAAAATACAGGCGTGAAAAGAAATAGATCAGCATCCCTCCGAGAAGCAGATAATAAGTGGATTGTTTAATATTTTCAGCGTAAGCCAGTAGTCCGAAAATAAATATTGCAAGGATAAGATTCGGTATAAATATTTTCACTATCCAGTATAAGATGTTTTTTATATTCCGATTATCTGTTTTAAACATATATCCCTTTTTTTATAAGCCTGTATTGTACTTACCCATAAACTTGTGACGTTTATCTCCGCCGCGCCGAAGAACAGTTTTATCTTTAGTTTTTGAGCAGTCTATCTATATTTATAGCTTCTTAATAATGATAGACATATTAT